>NZ_JARBCJ010000215.1:0-5457 GCF_028803055.1 Mumia sp. | reverse complement strand
TTCGGCGCCCGCCGGGGGGCGCCCGCGGGCGCCTCCGCCAGCAGCAGGTTGGACGATCGCAGGTCGTCGTCGCTCATGCCGATGCCCGCGTCCTCGACGGAGAGAACGGTGCTGATGCGATCGGCGGCCGAGAGGTGGCTGCGGACCTGGACCTGCGACGACGGCGGCGAGAACGTCGTGGCGTTCTCGATGAGCTCGGCGAGCAGGTGAGCGAGGTCGGCCACGGCCCGGCCTTCGATGTCGATGTGGTCGTTGACCAGTACCTCGACGCGGCGGTAGTCCTCGACCTCTGCCGCCGCGGCGCGCGCGACGTCGCCGAGGGCGACCGGGTTGCCCCAGCGGCGGGCAGGCTCGTCGCCCGACAGGACCAGCAGCGACTCGGCATTGCGCCGGATGCGGGTGGCCAGGTGGTCGAGACGGAACAGGTCCTCGAGCACGTCCGGCTGGCGCTCGCGCAGCTCGAGGTCCGTGATGACGGTGAGCTGGCGGTTGAGCAGCGACTGGTTGCGCCTCGCCAGGTTGACGAGCAGCTCGGACATGGCCTTCTGCCGGGCGGCGTCGGCCTCCGCCACCTCCGCGACCAGATCGATGTTGCGCTGCTGCTCCTGCTCGGTGTGCTTCCAGAAGATGATCTCGCCGACGCAGGCGGCGAGAACGGCCGCGCCGTGGATCGCAGCCCAGGTCCACGGCCGGTTCTGTCCCTGCCCGTGGACGAACATGATGTCGCCGGCGATGGCACTGCCGATGCCGTGGGACAGGACGGTGAAGACCACGTTCCAGAGGAACGGGACCCAGTCCTGGTAGAGCGCGATGAGCCCGATCAGGATGAAGAAGTGGAAGTGGGCCTCGATCACACCGCCGGAGAGGTGGACGAGCACGACCGAGCAGTACACGAGCCCGGCGGTGACGAAGAACGAGGCCAGGCGGCGGTTGATCGCCAGGCGGCCGAACACGACGCACGCCACCGGGACGGTGAGCTCGAGGGCGATGTGCCACAGGTCGTAGCCCTGGCTCGCGCCGACGACGAACAGCGCGGGTACGTGCAGGCCGAGCACCCACGAGAGGAACAGGTGACGTCGGGCGAACGTCGTGTCGTCGAGGGTGTTGCCGCGGGGCAGGTAGGCGCGTGCCGTCCGCACGGTCCGCGCCATGAGGCTGAGACCGCCGCCACGGCCTGTTCGTTCGGACGGCGGGGCCGCGTGCCGGGGCACGTGGGATCTACGCCATCCCCCTGCGCGGTCGTTCGTCCGCGGAGGGTCTTCCATGCTCGTGCTCGACCCCAGGCTTCCCATCGGACCCAGAGTGATAGCCGTTGCACGACCCCCGGCGCTACTGGACGCCGGGGGTATTTCACCTTGTCGTAGCGTCGGCGCGCCCGGACCTCACGAAGTCACGGTACGGCCGCGCTGAGCGCTCGCGCCGCAGTCAGATCGTGCCGGTCGGGCGACCACTTGCGTTCGTCAGAGCTTGCGGGCGACGCCGCCGTACACCGGGACCGGCCGGGCGCCCCCGCCGGACGACGCGTCGGGGCGCCACGCGGTGGCGGGGACGAGTCCCGGCTCGACGAGCTCGAGGCCGTCGAAGAAGCGGGCGACCTCGGCGATCGGGCGAACGGCGGGCCGGTTCGTCTCGCGCATCTGATCGTCGAGGTGCGACCACACCGGGCTGTTGTCGGCCTCGACGCCGTCGCTGGTCATGTGCGACAGTGCCAGGTAGCTACCCGCGGGGACGGCGTCGAGCAGGGCGCTGACGTGTTCGCCGGGCGTGTCGTCGTCGGTGATCACGTGCAGGATGCCGACGAGCACGATCGCGACCGGCTGCGAGAGATCGAGCGTCTCCGCCGCCTGCCGAAGGATCTCGTCGGGCTGGCGGAGGTCACCGTTGATGTAGGCGGTCGCCCCCTCGTCGGTGCCGCGCAGCAGTGCGTGGGCGTGGGCTAGCACCATCGGGTCGTTGTCGACGTAGACGACGCGCGCATCGGCGGCCACCTGCTGGGCGACCGCGTGCGTGTTGTCGGCGGTGGGGATGCCGGTGCCGACGTCGAGGAACTGGCGCACCCCGGCCTCGCCCGCGAGGAAGCGCACCGCCCGCCCCAGGAAGGCGCGGTTGGCCCGGGCGTCGGTGCGGGCCCCGTCGAGCCCGCCGGGGTATTTCGCGAACGCCTCGGCGGCGACGGTGCGGTCGACGGCGAAGTTGTCGGTGCCGCCGAGCAGGAAGTCGTACACCCGCGAGGTGTGTGCGACCTCGCTGTCGATCGTCACGGGATCGCGATCCGGCCCGGTGGCGGTGAGCGAGCGATCAGTCACGTCATGTCCTTCGCGTCAAGGTCCTCGGGGGGCGACCTCCGCAATCATCGTCAGCACGGAACGGGCCTGCAAGGCGACCGCTCGTCCGCCACCGCGGGCGGCGGACGTGCCACATCCCCTCGTCCGCACGATTCGTCCGGTTCGTACGTGGATCTGTGCGGAACGTGCGTCGCCATCCGCCATCATGGGTGGGCGGGACGAGGAGGAACGACGATGGGGACCTGTGAGCGGATGATGCGGGTCGATGCGCCTGCCGATGTCGTGTGGGGCTGGTTGTCCTCGCCGCGCAACCTGTTCAGCGTGAACATGCTGCACGCCGAGGTCGACACCGAGGCGACCGAGCTACGGGCCGGCGACTCGATCACGATCGACCACGACTTCTTCGGGTTCTACCAGCAGCGGCGGCAGGCGAAGATCCGCGAGGTCCGCCCGAACTTCGTCGCCTTCGGCGAGTTCAAGGCGCCCGAGGTGCCCGGCCGCGACCCGTTCCCGCACAACCAGTCCTTCGAGGTCGTGCCCGCCGGCGACGGGTCGAGCATCCTCGTCAGCCGCATCTCGGGCCGCTACGTGTTCCCCGGGTCCGGGCTGGTGGGGGAGCGCCTGTTCGACCGCTACATGCCGGCCCTGCTCGACGACGATCTCCAGGTCGTCGCCGTGGGATGCGGGGCGATGCCGGCGGGCAAGGTGCGTCGTCCGCCGGGCCTCATCCTCTGGCCGTTGATGGCGATCGGGGCCCGCTTCGTGAAGAAGTCGACCCGGCGACATCTTCTGGAGCAGATGAAGGTGGAGCGCGCCGCGACCTCCGGCACGGCCGCGCCGGGCGCCCCGGCGAGCGCGCACAGTGCCTCCGTGGAGGCCTGACCTCGCCGCGTGATGCCGTGGCCGACCGGGCGCGTTGCGCGACGTCGGCACGGCGCGCCCCGCGGACGTCACGCGTCGCACCCGTTGGCACACCTGAGCGAACGCACGATCGCCACCCTCGCTGACCAGGGGTGCTGCAACCCACACGGTCGGCGCGGCGTGTCGCTGGATCCGGGACGTACGAAATGCTCTACTGTCCAGGAAGGGCAGGGGTCCCAAGGGGCGTAGATGATCAGTCCATATGTACGTCGGCTGCGATTGGCCGCAGAGCTTCGGGCGCTGCGAACGCACGCTGGGGTCACGCACGTGCAGTTGGCCAAGCAGATCGGGCAGAGCCGCGCCCAGATCTCCCGGCTCGAGAACGGTCACGTGGTCGACCAGGACGACGTCATGAAGATCCTCGACGCGCTCGGCGTCGACGACGACCGTTGGACGCAGATCATGACCATCGCCCGCGAGGCCGGCGAGCGGGGCTGGTGGGAGTCCAACCGCTTCATGGGCGAGCGCCAGGCGTTGTACGCCAACCTCGAGGCCGGGGCGCAGTCCATCCGCGAGTTCCAGATGACGTTCATCCCCGGGCTGCTGCAGACCTCGGACTTCACGCGCGCCCGGGGCGAGGCCGACCGCGCCGCCGGCGCGCCGTCGTTCAACGCCGACAAGGCGGCTGACGGGCGCATCGGTCGCCAACGCATGCTGCGCCGGCCGGGCGGGCCCACCTACGAGGCGATCATCGACGAGCTGGCCATCCGGCGTTCGTCTGCCCCGCCCGAGGTGCTCAAGTCGCAGCTGTACCACATCGCCGCCACGGTCAACGGCAACCCCCGCATAACAGCGCGCGTCCTTCCGGTCGAGGTCCAGATCGACGAGTACAGCGTGCCGCGCTCCGCGTTCTCGATCTACACGTTCCAGGATCCGGGCGATCCGACGGTGGTGGCGGTCGACACCGTCACCAACGACATCGTGCTCACGGACGGTGACGACGTGAAGCGCTACGAGGTGTTGTACGACCGACTCCGGGCGGCGTCTCTGTCGATGCCCGACAGCCTCGACATGCTCATCGAGACCGCCAAGCGCGCCTCCTGAGCCACGGCGGCGTCGGGCCCGTGGCCGCGGGGTCGTAGCTCCAGCCGTTCCTGACGCTGTCGTCGGGGTCGATCCGAGAGCGGAGGCAAGGCTTGCGCGCGCCCGGGAATCGCCGTCCTCCGCGCACAAAGTTGCACTCTGCGTGAGGTCACCAGAGTTTCCTTCGCGCACCCCTCGCGCATCCTCCCAGGTCAAGCGTGTGTGCGCGATCCGCTGCACAGAAACCCCCTGCGGTGCGTGGTCAAGACACGCGGGTTGGGAGTACGTTTGCGATCTGTGGGCTGTGCGGCACCGCGTGCTGCCCGCGCCACGGGCACATCCAGAAGGGACTCACAATCATGATGCGACAGCGCACCTTCAAGGGCTGGCGGAAGTCCTCCCTGTCGAGCGGTGGTGACAACTGCGTGGAGGTCGGTTTCGCCGACGACGGCACGATCGGGGTCCGCGACACCAAGCAACTCGGCAACGGCCCTGTCCTGGTCTTCTTCCCGGGCGAATGGGAGGCATTCATCGGAGGTGTCCGACAAGGAGAGTTCGACCGGGTCTAGGTCGAGACGCTGGGGGAACGAGAAGCAGCCCGTCTCCGGACGGCTGGGCGCGCTCGGCCGGAGGACGCTGCACATCCCGTCAGGAAGCCCTTGCGTTGCGTGCGGGACAGGCAGATACTGGGAACGAATCAGCTCTCTGGACAGTGCAGAAACGTGAGCAGATCGGCTGAGTGGTCGGTAGGTCACAGAGCACGTCGGCCGACCGCACATGGGCTGCTCGACGACGACATGACAGCGCGAAGGGAACGAGCAATGGCCACGATGAGCGGTGCATCGGCTCTGGCAGGACCACGGCCGCCGCACGCGATCGGTGCGTCCCGCTCACGGCGGCCGTCCGGACATCGGCTCCTCTCCGTGGTCGGGCATCTCACCGCCTTCGTGTGGGGCGAGCAGCAGCCGGCCCCGCCGGCACCCGTCGACCCTCGGCGCCACGTCGAGCTCGCCGCTATGGGCGTGGCGGTCGGTGCGCACCCGGCCCCACCGCCACCTGTCGACAAACGCTCCGCCGTCGCCCACTACCGGGCTCTGGCCGACCAGGTTGCGCGCGAGCAACGCCGCACCGGCGTGGCCGCCCGCCCAGGGCAGGGGATGGCACGTCATGGCTGAGCGCTTCGTTCGTGTGTGGCGGCTCGTCCGCCGCCCGTCGGCCGATCCTCGCT
>NZ_JARBCJ010000214.1:0-5486 GCF_028803055.1 Mumia sp. | reverse complement strand
GGCCGTGCAGCAGCTCCTTCTCGAGCTGCGCGCGCGGTCTGTGATCGACCTGGGCTGCGGTGCGGGCCAGCTCCTCGATCGCCTGGTCACGACGCCGTCCTTCACGCGCATCGCCGGCTCCGACGTGTCCACCCGTTCACTTCAGCACGCCGCCCGCCGTCTCCACGTCGACCGGATGAGTGAGCGACAGGCCGAGCGCGTCCAGCTGTTCCAGGGAGCGCTGACGTATGAGGACGAGCGCTACTCCGGATACGACGCCGCCGTGCTCATGGAGGTCATCGAACACATCGACCCGCCACGGCTGGGAGCCCTGGAGCGTGTCGTGTTCGGGACTGCCAAGCCCGGCGCCGTCATCGTGACGACTCCCAACGCCGAGTACAACATGCGCTACGAAGGCCTCGTCGGCATGCGGCATCCGGACCACCGCTTCGAGTGGACCCGGGACCAGTTCGCCGAGTGGTCCGACCGCGTCGCCGCGACGTACGGCTATGCCGTCGAGCGTCGCGGCATCGGCGATCTCGACGACGTCGTCGGCGCACCCACCCAGATGGCCGTCTTCACCACCAAGGAGGGGGCCAATGACTGACGCAGCAGCCGGCACGCAGCAGATCACCGTTCCCGCCATGGGACTGGTCGTCCTGGTCGGTGTCTCCGGCAGCGGCAAGTCCACGTTCGCCCGCAGGCACTTCAGGTCGACCGAGGTCATCTCCAGCGACTTCTGCCGCGGCCTGGTCGCCGACGACGAGAACGACCAGTCGGCCACCCCGGACGCCTTCGACGTCCTCCACTACATCGTCGGCGCCCGCCTGCGCCGGGGCCTGCTCACCGTCGTGGACGCCACCAACGTCCAACCGTCTGCGCGCGCCGCGCTGGTCACGCTGGCCAAGAGCCACGACGTCTTGGTCGATGCCATCGTCATCGACGTCCCTAAGTCTGTGGCGATCGAGCGCAACAAGCAGCGGCCCGACCGTGACTTCGGCGACCACGTCGTCTCGCGTCAGCACCGCGACCTCACACGGTCGTTCCGGCGACTCACCAAGGAAGGGTTCCGTCGCGTCCACGTCCTGCGCGGCATCGACGAGGTCGAGGGTGCCGAGATCGTGCGCGAGCGACCGTGGAACGACCGCACGGAGATCCACGGACCGTTCGACATCATCGGTGACGTCCACGGCTGCGCCTCGGAGCTTCACACGCTGCTCACGGAGCTCGGCTGGACCCTGACGTACGACGACGGCACGGCCGTCAGCGCGACCCACCCCGAGGGTCGTCAAGCGCTCTTCGTCGGTGACCTCGTCGACCGGGGTCCGGACACCCCCGGCGTCCTGAGGCTCGTCATGGGCATGGTCGCCGCCGGCACCGCGCTCTGCGTGTCGGGCAACCACGAGGCCAAGCTCGTCCGCGCCCTGCGAGGATCCAAGGTCACTGTCTCCCACGGCCTCGCGGAGTCGCTCGCCCAGCTCGAGAGCGAGCCAGAGGACTTCCGCAAGCAGGCGCTGGACTTCATGGACGGACTCATCAGCCACTACGTCCTCGACGACGGCAGGCTGGTCGTCGCACACGCCGGGCTCAAGGAGGCCTACCACGGTCGCTCGTCTCGCCGCGTCCGTGCGTTCGCCCTGTACGGCGACACCACCGGCGAGACCGACGAGTACGGACTCCCGGTCCGCTATCCCTGGGCCCAGGAGTACCGCGGCCAGGCGATGGTCGTCTACGGCCACACCCCGGTCCCGAAGGCCGAGTGGGTCAACAACACCATCTGCCTCGACACCGGGGTCGTCTTCGGCGGCGAGCTCACGGCGCTGCGCTACCCGGAGCGACAGATCGTCTCGGTGCCCGCTGAGAAGGAGTGGTACGAACCTGTGCGCCCCCTTCTCCCGCCCGTGGGCGACCGCGAGCCGTCAGTGCTGAAGGTCGATGACGTCGCCGGCACCCGGTGGCTGCAGACCACCCACGCCGGCAAGGTGAAGATCCCCGAAGAGAACGCCGCCGCAGCGCTCGAGGTCATGAGCCGCTTCGCCGTCGACCCGCGGTGGCTGATCTACCTGCCTCCCACCATGTCGCCGGTGGCCACGTCGAAGCTCGGCGGCTACCTGGAGCACCCGGCGCAGGCCTTCGACGAGTACGCCGGCTGGGGCGTCACCCGGGTGGTGTGCGAGGAGAAGCACATGGGTTCGCGCGCCATCGCGGTCATTGCCAAGGACACCGACGCGGCAGAACGGCGGTTCGGCGTCGGTGATGGCTCCACCGGCGTGATCTACACCCGGACCGGACGCCCGTTCTTCGCCGACACCAGCGAGCTCGTCGATCACCTTCGCGACTGCGCAGCACCGCTTTTCGAGTCCCTCGACACCGACTGGCTCGCTCTTGACTGCGAGCTCTTGCCCTGGTCGGCCAAGGCCATGGATCTGATCAAGGTCCAGTACGCCTCGGTCGCCGCGGCTGCGCGCCGCGTGCTTCCCGAGGCGCGGGCGGTGCTCGAGCAGGCCGCTGCTCGTGGACTCGATGTCGTCGACCTCGTCGAGAAGGTCGACCGTCGCCGTGACAACGCCGAGGCATTCCGAGACGCGTACGCCGCGTACGTCCACCCGACCCAGGGACTGGACGGTGTCACCTTCGCGCCGTTCCAGATACTCGCCGCGGAGGGCCGGGCGCTCGCGCTGACCGAGTCCCACGAGTGGCACCTCGCACAGCTTGCGAAGCTCGAAGGCGATCTGATCACGCCCACGCGCCACCGATTCGTCGACCTCGCCTCGGCCGACGAGCGGGAGGCGGCCATCGACTGGTGGCTGGAACTGACGGGTGCCGGCGGAGAGGGCATGGTTGTCAAGCCCGCACACCTGACCACCGGCCGAATCCAGCCGGGCGTCAAGGTGCGCGGCCGCGAGTACCTCCGGATCATCTACGGGCCTGACTACACCGACTCGCTCGACGTGCTCCGCGAGCGCCACCTCGGCAAGAAGCGCCAGCTCGCCCAGCGCGAGCACGGGCTCGGCCTCGAGGCGCTCACCGCGTTCGTCGATCACGAGCCGCTCTGGAGGGTGCACCAGTCGGTCTTCGCCGTCCTCGCGCTCGAGTCGGAGCCTGTCGACCCTCGGCTGTGAGCCTTCTCAACTGGCTTCGGGGGAGCCAGGCGACGGAGAAGCGACCAACCCACGGCGGCGGACGGCACGAGCGCTTGAGGGGTCGGGTTGACTCGCACATCCGCCAGCCTGTGTTCACCGGCCGGCTCCTTGGTGTTGTCCTCCGCGCTGGTTGCCTGCGCCAGATTCACAGCAAGCAACCAACGACAAGGACGGACTCATGTCTCGTAGACGTAGACGTAGAGGGCTGGTCGCCGCAGGCGTGTTGGCCCTTGCTGGACTCGCTGTTGGCGGCTCGGTGTACGCCGTGTCGCCCGGCTTCACTGATGACCGTTCGGCCGGTCTGGCCGCCGCTATCAACCCCGCGAAGCCTCGTAACGTGATCCTCCTGATTGGTGACGGCACCGATGACTCCATGATCACGGCTGCGCGCAACTACCAGCTGGGCGCGGATGGACGCTTCGCGCTCGATGACCTGCCGTTCACCGGTGCTATGACGACTCACGGCCTCAAGGTTGGCGAGGGACCGGACTACCCGATCGCGTATGTGTCGGACTCGGCTCCGACGGCGAGCGGTTGGTCGACCGGCAAGAAGACGGTCGATGGACGGCTGTCGCAGGGCCCCAGCACCGCTGCGAACATCGCGGGAAAGGACTACGAGACGGTCCTCGAGATCTACAAGAAGCAGGGCAAGCTCACCGGCAACGTCAGCACCGCTGAGCTGACCGACGCGACACCGGCGGCAGCGGCCTCACACATCAACGCGCGTGCGTGCCAGGGTCCGGCAGACATGGCGAACTGTCAGTCGGCGCTCAAGTCTGCCGGTGGCAAGGGGTCCATCGCCGAGCAGCTCGTCGACAACAAGGTGGACGTCCTGCTGGGTGGCGGCAAGAACCGTTTCGGGCAGACCCTCCCAGCAGGTGGCACCGTCCTCGACTACGCGACGGCCGCCAAGGGCTACCGTGCCGTCGACGACAAGGCTGGTCTCGACGCCATCACGTCCCTCGACGGCGGACCCGTGCTCGGGCTGTTCTCCGCTGGGAACATGACGCCGATGTACAACCCGCTCGTGGCCGCCGCTCCGCCCGGCACCGGCGGCGCTGATCAGAAGTGCACGAACGCTGATCGTGGCAACCAGCCCGACCTGTCCACGATGACGGCCAAGGCGATCGAGCTGCTGGACAACGAGAAGGGCTTCTTCCTGCAGGCCGAGAGCGCGATGGTCGACAAGCAGGAGCACGCCTCGGACATCTGCGGCGCGATCGGTGACCTCGTCGAGCTCGACAAGGCAGTCAAGGTGGCTCTGGACTTCCAGAAGGAGAATCCCGACACGCTCATCGTCGTGACGGGTGACCACGCGCACTCCACGCAGATCGTCGGCGACGGCAACGGCGGGCGCCAGACCGCGACGCTACAGACCGCCGACGGTGATCCGATGACGGTCGCCTACTCCACGGCAGCATCAGGCTCCAACCACACCGGAAGCCAGATCCGCGTCGCGGCCTCGGGCCCCCAAGCGGCCAACGTCACCGGCACCATTGATCAGACGGACCTGTTCAAGACGCTCCTAGGTCGCAGGCCGAGCACGCTGTCCACGACTCCGGCGAAGCCGAGCAAGCCGGTCGTCGCGCTGGTGTCAGACAGGTCGATCACGGCCAAGAGGCTGCGGTCGTCGGGACTGCGCGTCTCGACGAACGTGGCGGGGGCGACGTCCGTCAGGGTGTCGCTGACCAAGAGCGGCAAGACGTTGACGTCCAAGACCCTCAACCGCACCGGACGGACCGTACGGCTGACGGTCAGCAAAAAGATCTCCGGCACGGTGAAGGTCGTCGTTGTCGCGCGGGGTCCGGGTGGGACGACCATCAAGACCACAACTGCGAGGGTCAAGCGCTGATCTCAGTGGGCAGGCGGGTGCGTCCGGTTTCGTCGGACGCACCCGCATCCTGCTGTTGGCCAGGGCTTCATCGATCCCTCGGACAAACTCCTCGGTCGTGGACGGTACGGGGTCCGCGTCTGCACCGACCCCGCCGACCGGCGTCCGGCCGGACGACGCCACTCTCGAGGTCTGCCTCAGGCTCGAGGACGAGGCTGGGTGTCGAGATCCTTATCGTCGCCTCGCGTCGCAGCTCGACGTCATCGCTCGCGCGGGCCAGGGCGGGGGCCTCGCGGCCCGAGGATCCTTCCCCGCGGCACGAACCAGCTGAGAGACTCGGCCGATGAGCGGTTTCGCTGACGTCGAGACAAGCTGGGCGTCGCGGCTGGGCAGTCTCCGCAACGTCGTCCGTCAGAGCCTCGTGCGGACCCAGATCCACGAGCATCTCGAAGGCGTCGAGACAGTCCTCGACGTCGGGTGTGGCCAGGGCACCCAGGCCATCGAGCTCGCTGCTCGCGGACTGGAGGTCACCG
>NZ_JARBCJ010000213.1:0-5585 GCF_028803055.1 Mumia sp. | reverse complement strand
TCACGTTTAAGCCGGAGGCGATCGTCCCATCGATCGACCTGCGCACGTCTGCCGACGACTGACCGTTTCCTGAAGGCCCCGGCTCCTCTTCATGAGGGGTCGGGGCCTTTTGTGTGAGCAGCCTCCGGCGTCCTGGCGGACTGCGCGCTCATGTCTCCCTGTTACGTCAGGAGGCATGGAGGCGTACGAGGACTTCCGCAAGGGACGGTTCGGCCAGATCCCGGCGAAGGAGATGCCGCACGGCGACGTCGGCGGAGCCGCGCGCGGCGCGTGAGGCACTGGCCCGCGTTGGGCCCCGTTGGTCGAGTGGGGCGGAGCGCCAGCGGAGCCCGTATCGAGATCCCTCGGCGCCCGCCGTCCCTCGAGCCACACCACGCAGGTCGAGGCCGCGAGCACGGCGCCGAGCGCGCTGACCGCGGCCCACCCGCCGGCCACCCAGGCGGCGGTCGTCGCCGCCGACCCTGCGGCCCCGCCGACGAAGAACGCCGTCATGAACGCCGCGTTGAGCCGGTTGCGCATCGCAGGGTCGAGCGCATAGATCGCGTTCTGGTTCGCGTTGAGCAGCATCTGCTGCGCCACCACGAGCGCCAGCACGCCGAGCAGCAGCCACGTCAACCCCGCCGCGCCGCCTCCTCCGCCGAGCGCGATCAGGCCCCACGCGATCGGCAGGGCGAGCGTCGACGCCCGGGCGACCGTACGGGCACGCCCGGCATCGACCAGCCGCCCCGCGACCGGCGTCGCCACGACTCCGGCGATCCCCATCAGACCGAAGGCGCCGATCGCTGCCTCCGACCACCCGTACGAGGTGGCGAGCAGGAAGGTCGACGCAGTCCAGAACGTGTTGAAGGACGCCAGCGACAGCGCGGCGACGAGCGCACGGCGGCGCAGCACGGGTTGCGTCCCGAAGAGCGCGAGCGTCGAGCCGAGGAGGGCGGGATAGGCGAGGCCGCTCGGTGTCTGGAGCGTCGGGAGCCGCACCCGAAGCGCCACCGCGACCGCCGCCACCAGCACCCCGCACACGACGTAGACCGACCGCCACCCGGCGAGCTGCGCGACCGCCCCCGAGATCGGCCGCGACACGATGCTCCCCAGGAGCAGACCGCTCATCACGACAGCGACCACCCGGCCCCGCTGCTCCGGCTCGGCGAGCGTCACCGCGAACGGGACGACGACCTGCGCCGCGACCGACGTCAGCGCCGTGAGCGCGGTGGTGACGAGGAGGACGCGGCCGCCGGGCGCGAGCGACGACGCGACCAGCAGGACGGCCGTCGCGCCGAGGAGGGAGACCGCCAGCCGACGCCGTTCGAGGAGGTCACCCAGAGGGACGATGGCGAGCAGGCCGACGGCGTACCCGACCTGCGCGGCGGTCACGATCATGCCCGCTGTCGAGTCTCTGATCCCGAGGTCGTCGGCGAGCAGGTCGAGGAGGGGGAGCGCGAGGTAGTTCGCCGAGACTGACAGCCCGGTGGACAGCGCCATGAGCAGGAGCAGGGAGCGGGGCAGGTCGCGCGGGCCGGACATGACTCCAGCCTGAGCCGTCAGGTTGCATGAGTCCAACGCATGCTTGTCACGCCAGCGATCGCGATTTGAGATCGATCTGTCACCATGGGCTGATGGAGCTCCAGCAACTCCGCTACGTGGTCGCCGTCGCCGAGACGCGCAGCTTCACGCGCGCCGCACAGCGCTGCCACGTCGTCCAGTCGGCGCTCAGCCACCAGGTCGCCAAGCTCGAGCGAGAGGTCGGGGCCCGGCTGTTCGAACGCACGAGTCGCCGGGTCGCGCTGACCGCGGCGGGCGAGGCGTTCCTTCCCGCGGCACGGGAGGCTCTCGACGCGGCCGAGCGTGCGCGGGCGGAGGCGGCCGCCGTCTCCGGCGTCGTGAGCGGACGACTGCGTCTCGGTGCCATCCCGACCGTCACCGCCGTCGACGTCCCCCAGGTCCTGCGCGCCTTCCGCGACGAGCACCCGCGCGTCGACGTGAGTCTGCGGACAGACGGGAGCGAGGAGCTGGTGGCACGGATCGCGGGCGCGTCGATCGATGTCGCGTTCCTCGGCCTTCCGCCAGGGCGCGAGCCAGCCGGCGTACGCTCGCGTCTCCTCGGTAGCGGCACGCTCGTGGCCGTCCTCGCACCGGACCATCCACTGGCGGGCCGGCGCCGCACCAGGCTCGCCGAGCTGGGAGGCGGCGACTTCGTCGACTTCACGGCGGGGACTCCGGGACGCGTCCAGTCCGATCTGGCCTTCGCCGCCTCGGGCGTCGAGCGGCACGTCGCCTTCGAGGTCACGACCGGTGACCTCGCCGGACGTCTCGTCGCCGCGGGGCTGGGCGTGGCGCTCTTGCCGGAGGCGTACGCGGCCACGCTCCCCGGCGTCCGTACCGTCCCGATCACCGACGCCCCGGTCCGCGAGGAGCACCTCGCCTGGAGCCGCTTCCGCCCGTCACCGGCGGCAGCGGCCTTCCTCGCGATGCTCGGGGTGCCGGAGGCGGGGGCGAGCGTGTAGAAACGTCGCATGGCCGACTTCGTGGGGTCCGTGGACCAGGGCACGACCAGCACCCGCTTCATGATCTTCGACCACGGCGGCAACGAGGTCGCCCGTCACCAGCTCGAGCACGAGCAGATCATGCCGCGCAGCGGCTGGGTGGAGCACAACCCGCTGGAGATCTGGGAGCGCACGAGCGCCGTCATCCAGACCGCGCTCGCCAAGGCCGGCCTCTCGTCGTCGGACCTGGCGGCCCTCGGGATCACGAACCAGCGTGAGACCACCGTCGTCTGGGACCGCCGCACCGGACGGCCGTACGGGCCCGCGATCGTCTGGCAGGACACCCGCACCGACCGGCTCGCCTCCCGCCTGGAGCACGACGGCCGCGGCCAGGTCATCCGCGAGAAGGCGGGCCTGCCGCCGGCCACCTACTTCTCCGGCGGCAAGATCGCCTGGATCCTCGAGAACGTGCCCGGTGTCCGCGAGGCCGCCGAGCGCGGTGACGCGCTGTTCGGGACGACCGACTCGTGGGTGGTCTGGCAGCTCACCGGCGGACGCCGGGGCGGCGTGCACGTCACCGACGTGACCAACGCCAGCCGGACGATGCTGATGAACCTCGAGACTCTCGACTGGGACGACGACCTGCTGGAGATCTTCGACATCCCGCGCGCGATGCTCCCCGACATCCGACCGTCGTCGCTCACCGACGCGTACGGCACCACGCTCGACAACGGTCCTCTCGACGGCGAGGTGCCGATCACCGGCATCCTCGGCGACCAGCAGGCGGCGCTCGTCGGGCAGGTGTGCTTCGCGCCGGGGGAGGCCAAGAACACCTACGGCACCGGCAACTTCCTCCTCCTCAACACCGGCACCGAACTCGTGCGCAGCAAGGCGGGTCTGCTGACGACGGTGGCCTACCAGCTCGGAGACGCCGACCCGGTCTATGCGCTGGAGGGCTCGATCGCCGTCACCGGGTCGGCGGTGCAGTGGTTGCGCGACCAGCTCGGCATCATCTCCGGGGCCGCCCAGTCCGAGGCCCTGGCACGCCAGGTCGAGGACAACGGCGGCGTCTACTTCGTGCCGGCGTTCTCCGGGCTGTTCGCGCCGTACTGGCGCTCGGACGCCCGCGGCGCGATCGTCGGCCTGTCCCGCTACAACACCAACGCGCACCTGGCGCGAGCGACGCTGGAGGCGATCTGCTTCCAGTCGCGCGACGTCGCCGACGCCATGCGCGAGGACTCGGGCGTGGCCGTCGACGTGCTCAAGGTCGACGGCGGAGTCACCGACAACGAGCTCTGCATGCAGATCCAGGCCGACGTGCTCGGGACTCCGGTCAGCCGGCCCGTCGTGTCGGAGACCACGGCGCTGGGAGCGGCGTACGCGGCGGGACTAGCGGTCGGCTTCTGGGACAGCACCGACGAGCTGCGGGAGAACTGGCAGGAGTCGAAGCGCTGGGAGCCGCAGTGGGACGAGGAGCGGCGCGAGTCGGCGTACGCGGGGTGGCAGAAGGCCGTCGAACGCACCCTCGACTGGGTGGAGGTCGACTGACGTGCGGCCCGTCGCGCTGGACCACGCAGCCCGCAGGGGGGCTCTCGAGCGGCTGCGCGCAACGGCCTCGGAGGGCCCGCTCGACGTCCTCGTGATCGGCGGCGGCGTCGTCGGCGGAGGGTGTGCCCTCGACGCCGCGACCCGGGGTCTGACGGTCGGGCTGGTCGAGGCACGCGACCTCGCCTCCGGCACGTCGAGCCGCTCGTCGAAGCTGATCCACGGTGGCCTGCGCTATCTCGAGATGCTCGACTTCTCGCTCGTCGCCGAGGCGCTGGCCGAGCGCAGCCTGCTGGTCGAGCGCCTCGCGCCGCACCTCGTCCGCCCGATCCCCTTCCTGTACCCGCTCACGCACCGCGGGTGGGAGCGGGCGTACGCCGGCACGGGGGTCGCGATGTACGACTCGATGGCGTGGCTGTCGGGGCAGTCACGCGGGATGCCCCGTCACCGTCACCTCTCACGGCGCAAGGCGATGCGGCGGATGCCGGCGCTGCGCAAGGACGCGCTCGTCGGTGCGATCGAGTACTACGACGGCCAGGTCGACGATGCGCGCCACACGATGATGCTCGCGCGGACGGCTGCCTCGTACGGGGCGCACGTCGCCACCCGCACGCGCGTGACGGGCATGCTGCGCGAGGGCGAACGCGTCACCGGTGTGGTCGCGCGCGATCTCGAGAGCGGAGACGAGCTCGAGATCCGTGCGTCGCAGGTGATCAACGCGACGGGCGTCTGGACCGACGAGACGCAGGCGATGGTGGGTGAGCGCAGCCAGTTCCACGTGCGGGCGAGCAAGGGCGTGCACCTCGTCGTGCCGCGCGACCGCATCCAGGGCGACGTCGGGCTCATCCTGCGGACCGAGACGTCCGTGCTGTTCGTGATCCCGTGGAAGCGGCACTGGATCGTCGGCACCACCGACACCGACTGGTCGCTGTCCAGGGACCATCCTGCGGCGAGCCGGACCGACATCGACTATCTGCTCGCGCACCTCAACAGCGTGCTGGCGACGCCGTTGACCCACGACGACGTGGAGGGCGTGTACGCAGGGCTGCGCCCGCTGCTGGAGGGGGAGTCCGACGCGACCTCGACGCTGTCGCGCGAGCACGCGGTCTCGCACGCGGTGCCGGGCCTGGTCGTGGTCGCCGGCGGCAAGTACACGACGTACCGGGTGATGGCGCGCGACGCCGTCGACGCGGCCGCCGACGCGCTCGGTGTCCAGCTGTCGCGAGCGATCCCGGCGTGCGTGACCGAGGACGTGCCGCTGCTCGGCGCCGACGGGTACGCGGCGCTGTGGAACCGTCGCGGCCTGATCGCTGCGCGCAGCGGGCTGCACGAGGTGCGGGTGGAGCACCTGCTCCGGAGGTACGGCGCCCTGGTGCACGAGCTGCTCGAGCTCATGGAGGCCGACCCGACGCTGGCGGAGCCGCTCGCGGGCGCGGACGACTATCTGCGGGCCGAGATCGTCTATGCCGTGACCCACGAGGGCGCGCGCCATCTCGACGACGTCCTCACCCGCCGTACGCGGATCTCGATCGAGACGTTCGACCGTGGTGTCGACTCGGC
>NZ_JARBCJ010000212.1:0-5614 GCF_028803055.1 Mumia sp. | reverse complement strand
CGACCTGGTGAACGTCCGCTACCTGACCGGATTCACGGGGTCCAACGGTGCCGTACGCGTCGCGGAGGACGGGTCGGCCGAGCTCGCCACCGACGGTCGTTATCGCGACCAGGCCGCGGAGGAGGCGCCGGACGTCGCGGTGACGATCGGTCGAGACCTTCTCGGTGTGCTCGCCGGCGGCGCCCGTGGCGCGGCGCGCGTGGGCATCGAGACCCACGTGCTCACCGTCGACGACCACGTCCACGCCCGCGAGGTCCTCGCCGGCGTCGAGCTGGTCTCGCTCGACCGGGCGGTCGAGGTGCTGCGCGTCGTGAAGGACGAGGACGAGCTGGACGCGCTGCGGAGGGCCTGCGACATCTCGGTCCAGGCACTCGACGAGCTGCTCGCGGGACCGCTGCTCGGGCGTACCGAGCGGGAGATCGCCCGCGACCTGGAGTGGACGATGTACGCCATGGGCGCGGAGGCGATCGGGTTCGAGACCATCGTCGCCGCCGGGGAGAACGCCGCGATCCCGCACCACGACCCGACCGACCGGCCCGTGGGTCGCGACGAGCTCCTCAAGATCGACTTCGGCGCCCGCGTCGACGGCTACCACGCTGACTGCACCCGTACGGTCGTCGTCGGCCGGGCCGACGCCTGGCAGACCGAGGTGTACGAGGTGGTCCGTACGGCCCAGCAGGCGGGTGTCGACGCCGTCACCGCCGGTGCCCAGACGCACGACGTGGACGCGGTCGTCCGCCGCAGCCTCGAGGACGCGGGGTGGCTGGAGGCGTTCACGACAGGACTGGGTCATGGTGTGGGACTGCAGATCCACGAGGACCCGTTCCTGAGCCGACCGGCCCCCGCTAGACTTGAACGTCGCACTGCCCTGACCGTGGAGCCCGGCATCTATGTGCCTGGTCGCGGCGGCGTGCGGATCGAAGACACCCTCGTCGTGACCGACGGACCAGCAGAGCTGCTCACGGTCGCGACCAAAGACCTCCTGGAGCTCGCCTGATGGCAACGACGAACGACTTGAAGAACGGCATGGTGCTGAACCTCGACGGGCAGCTCTGGTCCGTCGTGTGGTTCCAGCACCACAAGCCCGGCAAGGGCGGCGCCGTGGTCCGCACCAAGCTCAAGAGCGTGCTCTCGGGCAAGATCGTGGACCGCACCTTCAACGCCGACGTCAAGGTCGACGTGGCCAACGTCGACAAGCGCACGATGCAGTTCCTGTACCACGACGGCACCTCGTACGTCTTCATGGACACCTCGACGTTCGACCAGTACGAGCTGCCCGAGGCCACCGTCGGTGACGCCTCGGGCTTCCTCCTGGACAACCAGGAGGCCGTGGTCGCGATGAACGACGGCAACCCGCTCTACATCGAGCTGCCGGCGTCCGTCGAGCTCACCATCGAGTACACCGAGCCTGGCCTGCAGGGCGACCGCTCGTCCGGCGGCACCAAGCCGGCCAAGCTGGAGACCGGTCGCGAGATCCAGGTGCCGCTCTTCATCACGACCGGCGAGAAGGTCAAGGTGGACACCCGCGACGGTTCCTACCAGGGCCGCGTCAGCTCCTGATGGCGGGTTCTCGCACGAAGGCCCGCAAGCGCGCTCTCGACGTCCTGTTCGAGAGCGAGCTGCAGAGCCGCGGCGTCGGCGCGACCCTCGACGGTCGCGTCGCCGCGGGCGACCCGCCGGTCAACCCGTACACGATCGAGCTGGTCGAGGGTGTGCGCGAGCACCGCGACCGGATCGACGCCCTCCTCGAGGAGTACGCGCAGGGGTGGACGCTCGACCGGATGCCGGCCGTCGACCGCAACCTGCTGCGCATCGGGGTGTACGAGGTGCTCTATCGCGACGAGGTCCCCGATGCCGTGGCGGTGTCGGAGGCGACCAACCTCGCCGCCGAGCTGTCGACCGACGACTCTCCGAGCTTCGTGCAGGGTCTGCTGAGCCGGATCGTGGAGGTCAAGCCGACGCTGTCGGTCTGACCGCACCACCTGCTGCGTCGCGTCACGCGCCGTCGAGCGGAGGCACGTAGAACGCGGTCGTCGCCGTGACCTTGGCCGCCACGTCGTCAGGCGACGCGCCCGTCTCGGCGAGTGCCGCGCCCCAGGCCTGGCTGCTCTTGGTCATGCAGGTTCTGATCGTCGGATCCTTGTCGAGCTGCTCCGGTGATCCGAGCGCGAGCCCGGTGAGGTGCGCCCACATCCCGAGAAGGGTGAGGTCCCAGCCGACCCCCACGGCTCCCGGCCCGAACTGGTCCCACATCTCAGGCGGGACGACGGCGGTGTGCTCGAGACGGAGGTGGGTGCTGCCGTCTCCGGCCGGCTCGAGCCGGACCTCGACGATCGACGCGTCCTCGGGTCCGGCCGGCTCGCCCATGACCCAGGTGACCAGCAGGCGCTCGGGCGGCTCGCAGACGCGGATCTCGCCGCCTGCGTTGCCTTCGAGCTGATAGGTCCCGCCCAGTCGGAGGTCCCCGCTGATCGGCAGGAACCAGCGGGGGATCCGCTCGGCGTCGGTCAGGGCGTCCCACACCTCCTCGACGGGCGCGGGGTAGGTCCGTGACAGGGCGACGACGTGGGCGTCCCCGGCGGGAAGCTTCCCATCGCGTACGGCACGCTGTGCGGCGTCGATCTCGTCGATGAGGTCCTTCATGGTGTTCTCCTCGCGTCGGTGGTACGGCGTTTGCGGGCGCCTCGGGCCAGCTCGGTGCCCAGGGCGTCGAGCCGCTGGTCCCAGAACCGCCGGAGTCCGGCGGTCCACTCCTCGACCTCGGTGAGAGGCGTGGGATCGAGGGCGTAGAGGCGGCGGGTGCCCTCGGTGCGTACGGTGGCGAACCCGCTCTCTCGCAGCACACGAAGGTGCTGCGAGACGGCGGGCTGGCTGATCGAGAATTCCTCGCCCACGATCACGGCGACCTCGCCGGCTGCCTTCTCCCCGTCGGCGAGGATCTCCAAGATGCGCCGTCGGACCGGTTCGCCGAGGATGTCGAAAGCCCCCATATGCCGCATACTTTCGCGGTCACTAATATAAGTCAAGGCTTAAGCATCAGCGCTGCTGACGACGTGACGGGAGCTGCGAGCCACTCGACAGCGGCGTCTCGGGTATGCGTTAGCGTCGCCCCCGGTGTCACCGGAGCGCTCGGCGACGTCGACGGGTGAGACGGAATGGACGGGTGACGGCTTGAGGAGCGCAGGGTGACGCTGTGGGAGTTCGTGCAGGACCGCTGGTCGCTCTTGTCCTTCCAGGGCTACCAGCACGTGAGCCTCGTCGTGCAGTCGCTGGCGATCGCCACGGTGCTGGCCGTCGTGATCGCGTGCCTCTCCTACCGTTCGTCGCGCGTGACCAACGTCGCGCTGTCGGCGAGCTCGGTCGGGCTGACCTTCCCGTCTTTCGCGCTGTTCGGCCTTCTCATCGCCTTCATCCCCAACGGGGTCACCGTGTCGGTCGGTGCGTTGGCGTTCTACGGAGCACTCCCCATCCTGCGCAACGCCATCGTGGGTCTTGCCGGCGTCGACTCCACCCTCGTCGAGTCTGCGCGCGGCATGGGCATGAGCCGGACGGCTACCCTCGTGCGGCTCGAGATCCCGCTCGCGTGGCCGGTGATCGTCACCGGCATCCGCATCTCGGCGCAGATGCTGATGGGGATCGCCGCCATCGCCGCCTACGTCTCCGGTCCCGGGCTCGGCACCTTCATCTTCTCCGGGCTGTCGCGCATCGGCGGCGCCAACGCGACCAACTCCGCCTGGGCAGGGACGCTGGCCATCGTCGGCCTCGCGATCCTGCTCGACCTCGTCCTGAACGTCCTGGGACGCCTGACCACCTCGAGGGGTATCCGTGTCTGAGACCGACGTGAACCCGCCTGCCGACCGCCCGGCCGACGACACCGTGCTGACCGAGGCGCGCGGGCAGCGGATCTTCCTCGACGGCGTCACCAAGCGCTACCCCGGTCAGGACAGCGCGGCTGTCGACGACATCCGGATGGAGATCCCCGCCGGCGAGATCGTCATGCTCGTCGGCCCGTCCGGATGCGGCAAGACGACCACCCTCAAGATGATCAACCGCCTGATCGAGCCGACGAGTGGTCGTATCCTCATCGGCGACGAGGACGTGACCCGCAAGAACCCCGACGAGCTTCGCCGCCACGTGGGCTACGTCATCCAGGGAGCGGGCCTCTTCCCGCACCTCACCGTCGCCAAGAACATCGCGCTCGTCCCCAGGCTCCTCGACTGGGACAAGGACCGCGTCGACGCGCGGGTCCGCGAGATGCTCGAGCTCGTCAACCTCGACGCCGACACGTACGCCGACCGCTACCCGCGCGAGCTCTCCGGTGGCCAGCAGCAGCGCGTCGGCGTCGCCCGCGCGCTCGCGGCCGACCCGCCGGTGCTGCTCATGGACGAGCCCTTCGGCGCCGTCGACCCGATCACGCGCCAGCGGCTCCAGGACGAGCTCCTGCGGCTCCAGGAGGAGCTCCACAAGACGATCGTCTTCGTCACGCACGACTTCGAGGAGGCGGTCAAGCTCGGTGACCGGATCGCGATCCTCGACATGGGCTCCACGATCGCCCAGTACGACACGCCCGAGGCGATCCTCGCCGAGCCGGCCAACGAGTTCGTGGAGGGGTTCATCGGCCACGGGGCGGCACTGATGCAGCTGACCCTGACCCGGGTGCGTGACGTGCCGCTGCACGAGGCGGCCGTCGCCCACGTCGGTGACGACCCGGCTGAGGCGGCCGCAGCCGCGGTGGCGCTCGGCCGCGAGCACGTCATCGTGCTGGACTCCTCCGAACGGCCGCTGCGCTGGCTGTCGTTGCGCGACCTTCGGCGTGCCGACGCGCTCTCCCAGGTGACCCCCGACGAGCACCTCGAGTCCGTGAGCCTGTCCTCGACGCTCAACGACGCGCTCGACACGATGCTCACCTCCTCGCACGGTGTCGTCGTCGTGATCGGCCGGCGTGGCCGCTACGAGGGCGTCGTGCGGATCGAGACCGTCATGGACGCGATCCAGCGGATTCCCGCGGCGTCCCGCGATGCCGGACGGGTGGTCCGGTGACCGCCTCCACCACCGCCGTCGACGCCGTCCCGGCCGCGACCACGGCGAGCGGGACGGACGGCCCTGCACGTCTGCGACGGGGCCGCGCTGTCGGACAGCTGTTGGCCTGCGTCGCCGTCTTCGCCGCCCTGCTCGCCTACGTCTCGTTCGCCGACCTCTCGTCGGTGGAGGCCCGTACCCTCAGCGTCGACCGGCTCCTCACCCTGTCGTGGGAGCACATGCTGCTGGCCTTCTCCGCGGCCGCCCTCGTGGTCGTGGTGGCGATCCCGCTCGGGATCCTGCTGACCCGGGGTCCGATGCGGCGCTACTCCACGCCCATCATCGCGGTCGCGGGCTTCGGTCAGGCGGCGCCGGCGATCGGACTCATCGTCATCGCCGCGCTCTACTTCGGCACCGGGCGGTTCCCGTTCATCGGCGCGCTCGCCGTCTACGGGATCCTGCCGGTCCTCGCCAACGTCGTCACCGGCCTCGACGGCGTCGACCGCCGTCTCGTCGAGGCGGCCAGGGGGATGGGGATGTCGGCATTCGACACGCTGATGCGGGTCGAGCTGGCGCTGGCGGTCCCGGTGATCAT
>NZ_JARBCJ010000211.1:0-5621 GCF_028803055.1 Mumia sp. | reverse complement strand
GTCCTGAGCAACCCGGTCGTTGCCGCGCCCATCGTGGGCGCCACCGCACCAGACCACCTGGATCGCGCCTCCGCCGCCCTGACGCTCACCCTCAGTGAACAGGAGCGTGGCATGCTCACCGTTCCCTACACTCCACGGCGGCCGACCGGCTTCTGAAGCCGGTGGATTGGAGCACCTGAGACCGACGCGAGGCGGCGACCGCGGCGTCCTAGACGACGACGAGCTTCTCTCCCCCGGGCTGCTGGTCGGCCATCGCGACGCTGTGGATCGCCGGGTCCTCGTACGTGTTCCAGTAGTAGGTCGTCGTCGCTGACGAGAAGAGGCCGGTGTAGATCGTCTTCTCGAACTCGCCCGACTCCATGGCCGCGCAGCCGTCGACCATCGCGACCTGCTGCAGAGTGTGGAACGCGCGGCTGACGTTCTCCTCCTCGCTCCCCTTGTCCGGGTAGTACCCGTTGACGTAGGCCGCGCGCACGAACCTGGACGGCGAGTAGTAGTCACCGGGGATCCCGCGCATGTGCGACCCCGAGCCGAACGGGGCAAGATGTGCCCGCCTGAGGGGCATCTCCTTGGGAAAGGCGGGCGAGACGTTGAGGTAGTTGCGCAGGTTTTCGTGGTGCCAGGCGAAGCCGGGCTGGTTCGTCAGGACGTCGACGTCGTCGTCGAAGACGTGCAGGCCGTCGCTCGTGCTCTCCACCACGATGGCGCGGGAGGCGTCACCGATGATCCAGTGCAGCATCGAGCTTGGATACTTCTCGTTGATCGGCTTGTCGACGATGACGACGTCACCGAGTGCAGCCTCCACCTCGTCGACGCTGGCGAACTGGGAAGCCACCCACATAGGGAACTCGAACGCGGCGACGTTCGTCGCGCCCTCGGCTGGCTCGTCTGCATAGCTCGCATACCCCGGGAAGTTGAGGCCCGCAACGGCCAGGCCCGCATCGTTGCCGCAGTCGAAGTAGAGCGGGGTGTCCTCCTCCACGATCCCCATGCCGATGACGGCGTGCCGGATATTCGGCACCGCGCCGAACGGCGAATGGGTGGCGTACCCGGTGGGCGTCACGACCACCCGCTCCCCATAACCGCTCGTCCAGTCGAGATTGCGTGCGAGATAGAGATTGTTGCTGCCGTCCGAGAACCTGATGCCTGTGCACACGTCGATACCCCTTGCTGTGGGCGGGAGATCCGCTCTCCGATCATCGCCCGAGGCACCGTGATCGGCACCTCGATCACGCGCTGGACGAGGCGCCGACGTGGTCCACGCGGTCGAGCCAATCGTTCATGAGACTCCCGAACAGCTCCGGTCGCTCGATCTGCGCGTTGTGTCCGGCCGTGTCCAGCACCGCGAAGGTGGCGCGGGGGTAGTGCTCCAGCAGAGCCCACGAATCGACGTACCCCGTGGACGAGTCCTGACGCCCGGTGACGATGAGCGTCGGTCCCCCGTACGCCGGTCCGTCCTCGGGCTCGTCATTGAGCACCCAGCGCCGGCGGATCCTTGCCAACGCCTCCGCGTCGGCCAGCTCCACACCGACCACGACCTCGCGCTCCGTGCGCTCGAAGGTGTCAGCGGTCTGCACCACGGCGATCTCGGCGAACTCGGAGCCGGGCTCCACCTCGATCTCCTTCACCAGGACCTGGTGCCGCGGCACGGTGCGATCTGCCTGCTCGACCGCCCGCCCGACCGGGCAGATCAGCGCGAGCCCGCGGACCTGTCCGGCTCGACGCGCCGTCAGCGCGCGGGCGAGATAGCCGCCGTACGACTCCCCCACCAGGAGGAACGGGCTGTCACCGAGCTGCTCGTCGACGTACGCCTCGACGCAGCTCAGAACGTCGTCGGAGCTCGCGACCCCCGCGCCCGACGACCGGCCCATCCCAGGAAGGTCCGGGTAGAGCCGTCGGTAAGGCCGCGGGCGGGCGGCGAATACCGGCTCGCAGCACCCCGTCATGAGGCGATGGTCGGGCGTCCAGCCGTGGATCGCGAGAACGGGTGTCCCGTCAGCCGGACCGTGCTCGGTGTGGTGCAGTGCGGGAAGGTCATCGGGCCTCATGCCGCTTGTCTACCAGTCCCCCGGCCACCGTCATCCAAGGGGCAAGGCCGCCATCTGGCGCCACGATCCGGGGACGGGAGATCCGCACCAGAGGGATGCCGAGGTGACTGGCGCCTCGACCGGAAGGCGCGGCACGATGTGGCGCTCCGCCTCGACCAGCTGAGGTTCGTCGGCGCAGTCCCCCACGGTGAGGTGCGGGACGACGTCGAGGTCCCGCGGTGGCACGAACGGATAGAGAACGGTCACGATGACCGCACTCTCGACGGGCGTCATGCCAGCGACCGTAGAGGTGGACAACCTCACCAGTCGAGCAGGTTCTGCGCGTCGTGCCGGTAAAGCACGGCGTGGTCGCTCAGCTCAGGCTTGCCGAGCCGCCGTGCCGCTTGATCGCTGAAGGCGGCCAGCGCGAGGAGGCGCCGGCGCACCATGAGGGTGAGCTCGGACAGAGGCCACTCGTCTCCGTAGGCGCGCATCAGGCGCTGCGCGCGCTGTCGCCGTTCCGCAGGAGCGAAGCCGTCTCCCCAGTCGTCGGTGGTGAGAGGAAGGATGCGGTACGCGAGATAGGCGAGATCCCAGAGACGCGGTCCGGGAGAGGCCATGTCCCAGTCGATGACGCCGACGACCACGCCGGCACGGAAGACCAGGTTGTACGGGGCGAAGTCGTTGTGGCAGATCACGTCGGCCGGCTCGCGGGTGGGCGACCGCCACGGTCCCTCGACGCTCAGTCCGACGGTCGCGTCGTGAACCCGTCGTAACGTCTGAGCAGCCGACTCGAGCGCCGCGTCGCCCCAGACCCACGCAGGCATCGGAGAGGCAGGCACCTCCCCCTCGATGAAGCGGAGGACCTCGCGGCCGTCGTCGGTGACGCCGAGAGGAGCAGGCACTCCCCCGATGCCGGCGTCGTTCAGCTGGCGCAACAGGCGGTGCACGGCGGGAGTCCACTCGCCCGACTCGCGCATCACACGGTCACCGTGGCGCACCACCGTGCCCATGTTGCCGCCGGCGAGGCGGTGCGAGGGACCGTCGGTCACTACTGCCCGACGCGGCCGTCGATGCACTCGCGCAGCAGGTCTGCGTGGCCACAGTGCCGCGCGTACTCCTCGATCCGCTGGGCCATCAGACCCCTCACGGTGGTCCCGTCAGGGACGAACCGCGCGCCGTGATCGGGGAACTGCGCGAGGAGCGCGTCGGTCGCCACCTGCTCTCGCGCGAGGTCGGCGTAGGCGGACTCGACGACCTCCGCGCTGGCGACTGCGTCGTCGAACGCCGCATCATCGTCGCCGTACAGCGTGGCGACCGGCTGCTCCGGCGTGATCCACGAGCGCCAGCTGCGCTCGACCTCGACGAGGTGACGGAGCAGTCCGAGCAGCGACATCGTGGAGGGCGGCACCGAGCGGCGGGCCAGCTGTTCGGTGTCTAGGCCCTCGCACTTCATCAGCAGGGTCATGCGTAGCTCGTTGAGGGAGCCCTGCAACGTCGCTGCTTCGCCATCCGGGCTGGGCAGGTCGATGTCGCGCGGATCGCGGTGGGGATCCGCCCACATGTCGTCGTTGACGGTCGCTTCGGTCCACCGCTGGGGTTGATCTGCCATCCGACGAATGTAGTCCCCCAGATGCCGTACGTCTTAGTGCCAGTCGCTGATCTGTACGTCGCCCGGCGCTGGCGCTCCCTCCCCTGTCTCGACGAGCGACTTCAGGCTCAACAGGTACGACGCCCACTTCGTGCTGCAGTGGTGCATGAACTCGACGGGCTCCTTCCACCCCTCGTGCGCGAACAGCACGATCGTGTAGTCGCCGTCCTGGCGGAGGTGCCACGTGACCGTCGTCCCGATCCACTCGTCGGGACCGTCGGAGACCCGCCACCTGACCCGCTCGGGCGGTTCCACCTCGAGCACCTCCATGTCGAACCCTCCGATCGGCGGGAACCGGAACTCCACGACGCCCCCGGTGACGTCGGCGCTCCCCCGCGTGTCTTCGGTCCACCAGCCGGCGAGGCCCTCGGGCGTCGTCAGCGCGTCGTACACGGCTGCGGGGCTGGCGTCCTTGACGCCGACCCTGTGCAGGATGTCCACCATCGTCGTTCTCCTTGCTCTCGATTCGTGCTGGTCTGATTCGCGCCTCAGCGCTGTTGCGTGCGCTCGATCGCCTCAGCGATCCGCTTGATCCGTTGCAGACGGCCGTCCCAGGCGGTGCCGACGGCGTTGAGCTGTGCCACTGCCCGCTCGAGCTGCTCCTGGTCGACCCGGAAGTGCCGCTCGCGGCCGACCGTGGTTCCTCGGACGAGACCGACGCGGTCGAGCACCCCGAGGTGCTTGGCGACGGCCTGCCGCGTCACCGGGAGGCTCTCGCTGAGCGAGGTCGCCGTCGCAGCGCCGCTCGTGAGGAGCAGGTCGAGCATCCGCCGCCGGGTGGGGTCACCGATCGCGGACCAGAGGTCGTCGTCGACCTGGTCGTCCACCGCGACGCTCATCGCCGCGCCGTCAGCCTGGCGACGTACGGCGCGATCCGCGGGAGGTAGAAGTCCCAGCCGGTGACGTGCTCCCGGTACTGGTTCTCGAGCACGGCGGCCTCCCAGCCCCGCTCGCGGAAACCGGTCTCGGTCATCCGGAGGAGGGTGCCGCCGTCCTTCGGTGTGAGATCGAAGGTCACCAGCAAGGAGTTGTCCTCCCCCGCCGTCGCGCCTGCGGGGTGCGTCCAACGGAACGTGAACTGTCGCGGAGGCCGCACGTCGACGACGGTGAACGCCACGACAACACCGTCGGCTGCTGGGTCGCCGAAGGTGATCTCCCCTGCCGACCCCGGGGTCGGCTCGTACTGCGCCTCGTCCGGCCACCAGTGCTTCAGGTGCTCAGGACTGCTCACGACCTCGAAGACCGTCTCCAGCGGCGCGTCGACGTAGATCTCGCGTTCGATCGATCCGAACTCCATGACATCCTCCTGCAACCTTTGGTTGCAGGACACGCTAGCGGGTGCACAGCAATCACGCAACCATCAGTTGCGCTTCCCGAGGATGCCGGTGTGGCCGGCCTCGCGTACACGAGCAACCCGTGGCAGTCTCATGCCGCATGATCGACGAATTAGCCAAGGCCAACCTGCACGGGAGGCTGCGGCGGGACCGCACCGCGCTGCTCTGGAAACTCGATGGCTTGTCTGAATATGACGCCCGCCGACCTTTGACAGAGACCGGGACCAACCTCCTCGGCCTGGTCAAGCACGTCGCCACGGTCGAGGCCAGGTACTTCGGTGAGATCTTCGACCGGCCTTCGCCGGAACCGCTGGGCCGGTGGCAGGACTCCGACCGCAGCGATCACTGGGCGGCCGAGAACGAGACGCGCGATCACATCGCCGGGGTCTACCGACGCGCGTGGAAACACTCGGACGCGACGATCAACGAGCTTGCCCTCGATACGCCCGGCCACGTGCCCTGGTGGCCGGAGGCTTCTGCGAACACGAACCTGTTCGGCATCATGGTCCATGTCCTTGGCGAGACCATCCGGCATGCCGGGCATGCCGACATCTTGCGCGAGGCGGTCGACGGCCGGACCGGGCTGCGCCCCGAGAACGAGCAGCCGAT
>NZ_JARBCJ010000210.1:0-5626 GCF_028803055.1 Mumia sp. | reverse complement strand
GGCCACGCAGGCCGCGGCGCCGCGAGGCGCCCGGGTCGGTCGGGCAACGGCAGCCCCTGGAACGCCGAAGTGGGTGGCCGGACAGCAGCGCCCGAGGCGGACGAGGCACCGGATGCTCCGGGTGACCCCGGGGTCGTGGTTGCGGCGGAGGCAGGCGGGGCCACCAGCACCACCGTCCCCGCCACCGCCGCGACGACCGGCCGCCAGGACGGCGGTGACCAGGCCAGCAGCCTCCGCGGAACCGGCCTTCGGATGACGCGACAGATCAGCGCGACCCCGCTGAGGAACGTGAGCCAGGCTGTCGCGGCGACCGCCAGCAGCACGGCGACGGCGCCGAGCAGGGTATCCAGGCGAGGAGGGTACGGCGCTGTCGCGGATGCCAGCTGGGTGCAGGCCGCCGGGACCCGTCCGATCAGGAGCACGACGGCCGTCGCGGGCAGGAGGGCGGTCAGTCCAGCAAACGGTCGGGTCTTCATCGGCACCTCCTCTTGATGACGTTTGCCTACGTTTGCGTATCTCTAAACACACAGTCAACCGTTCGTCCACAGGTTCGTCGGGCGCTAGAGTGCGGCACATGCGGTGGGACGAACGGTTCGACGCGCTCGAGACCGACCTGGCCCTGCAGGCCGACGGCGAGAGTCAGGCGGAGCGCGACCGGCAGATCGAGGACCTCGCCGTGGAGCGGTCGGCCGCCGTCTCCTGGGCAGACCGGTGTCTCGGGCGCGAGATCGTGCTCAGCGTCACGGCGGTCGGTCTGGTTCGAGGTGAGCTCGCGATGGCGACCGCGGACTGGGTGCTCCTGCACCACGACGTCACGACCGACTGGGTGGTCTCGATGGATGCTGTGCTCAGCGTGACGGCGGGGACGGGAGCGCCCCTGACCGCGCGCGGGGAGGTGCAGCGGCGTACGACCTGGCGGCAGGCGTGGGCGACGTTCGTCCGCGACCGCGACGTCGTCGTCGTGGTGCTGGTCGACGGCAGCACCGTGCGAGGCACCCCGACACGAGCGGGCAGCGACTACGCGGAGATCGGCGGCGAGCTGGTGCCGTACACGGCGGTCGCGGCGGTCAGGTGTCCGCGCTGACGTCCTCACCGTCGCGCGACTCGTCGCCCTCCACGAACGGGTGCGCGGCGATGTGGTCTCGCGCGGCGGCGTACTGGTCGGCGATGTAGCGCTCGAGCACGTCGGCCTCGACCCGCCACACCCCTCGGCCGCCGACGCGGATCGCGGCCAGGTCTCCGCGCCGGACCAGCGCGTAGACCTGCCGCTCGGAGACGTTGAGCACCTCGGCCACGTCCGACAGCCGCAGGAACCGGGGTGACTCGGATCCGAGAGGCATGCGTCGATTCTGCCAGCAGGACCGCCCCGAGGTCGCGGCCGCACCGTCGATCTGTGGACAGAGGGTGGACGGATCGGACTCCTTTGCGGCATCAATAGGCGCATGCCCACGCTCCTGCCGGGGTCGTCAGCCTCGGCGACGCCGCACACCGACGCCCGCCGCCTTCACCGACCCCGCTGGACCCACCCCCGTGCGGTGACCGGGGCCGCGCTTGTCGCCGTCTGCATGCTGCTGGGCGGTCTGCTCGTCACCAACGTCGCCAAGACCACGGAGGTGTGGGCGGTCTCGGCCGACGTTCGCGCCGGCGAGCCCGTGCGACCAGGAGACCTCGAGCGGGTCGATGTCCGGCTCGATCCTGTTGCCTCCGGGGCCTACCTGGACGAGCCGGACGCCGATTCGCTGTCTGAGCGGCTCTCGGGGGCGGCATGGGCACGCGACCTCGCGGCCGGCGAGCTCGTTCCGGTCGCGGCCGTGGCGGGCGAGACCGTGGTGAGTGGCGTTGAGGTGCCTTTGCAGGTCACCGGGACCGCGATGCCCGCCGACCTCGGCCCCGGCCACCGGGTTGACGTCTGGGTCGCCGCGGAGCAGCCGAGCGCCGGGACGAGGTCGGAGGCCGCCCGCCGCGTCATCGACGACGTCGTGGTAGTCGCGGTGCACGGTGACGGCAGCGCCTTCGGCGAGGGTTCGGTGCGGAGCGTGGTCGTCCTCGTCGAGGACGAACGCGGCGAGGTGCTCCCGCGGGCGCTGGCGGCGCTCGCGGGAGGGAGCGCCACCCTCGTACGGCGGATGGGGCCGTCCGCGTGAGCGTTCCCGTCCTGATCGCCGCGGGTGGCGAACCCTGGGAGGCCGACCTGGTGGCCGCTGCCGTCGAGGCGGACGGGATCGAGGTCGTACGCCGCTGCGTGGACGTGGCCGACGCCGTGGCGACCGCGGCGAGCGGCGCGGTCGGTGTCGCGCTCGTGTCCCTCGGTCTCGCCGGGCTGGACGCCGACGCCGTCCGCCGCGTCACGGGCACCGACGTCCTCGTGGTCGCGGTCGTCGACGACGCAGCCTCGAGTCCCGACGCCGAGCGTCGTGCCGCCGCACTCGGCATCGACTCCGTGCTGCCGTGGACGCGTCTCTCGACGGTCGCGCACCTTGCCGCGACAGCGCGCACCCCGGGTGCCGAGCACGGGCTCCGGCCCGCACCGTCACGGCGGGACGACGCGATCCGACCCGCAGCCGGTGTCCCTCGCGACGGCGTCGTGACGGCCGTGTGGGGACCGGCGGGTGCGCCGGGGCGGAGCACGGTCGCTCGCGGGCTCGCCGCGGAGATGGCCGCCACGGGGAGACGGACGGTGCTGGTCGACGCCGACGTCGACGGCGGCACGCAGGCCGTGGCGCTCGCACTGCTCGACGAGGTGAGCGGTCTACTCGCGTCCACGCGCGAGGCCAACGCGGGCACGCTCACCCCGGCTGCCCTGACCGCATCTCTGCGCTGGATCGGTCCCGACCTGGCCGTCCTCACCGGCCTGCCACGCGCTGACCGGTGGCCGAGCCTGCGGGCCGCGGCGTACGAGGCGGTGCTCGAGACCGCACGGGAGCTCGCCGACGAGGTGGTCGTCGACCTCGGGTTCGCGGTGGACGACGTCGAGGAGCAGGCGTTCGACTCGGCCGCACCGCGGCGGACGGCCGTCACCCGGCACACGCTCGTGGTCGCCGACCGTGTGCTCGTCGTGGGCAACCCCGATCCGGTGGGTCTGGCACGGCTGGCCCGGGCGGTTCTCGACATCCGCACACGGTTCAAGATCGAGCCGGAGATCGTCGTCAACCGGATGCGTGCCACGCTCGGCTGGAGTGCTCGCGAGGTCGCCGACGCGGTCGAGCGCTTCACGACGTTGCGACCCTCCACCTTCCTCCCAGACGACCCGGCGGCGATCGACCGCTGTCTCGTGCACGGCTACACGCCGGTCGAGGGAGCACCGGAGTCAGCGTTCCGGACGGCGTTGTCCACATTGAGCGGCGGCATCGCCGCCCGCCGTCCCGAACTGGCGTAACCTCTACTCGTGCCCCGACGTCTCGATGCCCTCGATGCGGCGTTCCTCGACGAGGAGACCTCCACGACGCCGCGCCAGGTGATGACGCTTGCGGTGATCGAGCCGGGCGAGCGCACCTTCGACTACGACACGCTCGTGCGGGTCGTCAACGAACGCATCGGCCTGGTCCCTCGCTACCGACAAAGGGTGGCGACCGTCCCGGGTCATGTGGGGCCGCCGGTGTGGGTGGACGACGAAGCGTTCGACCTGACCTACCACGTGCGACGCTCCGGCCTCCCCGCCCCGGGCACGAGTGCCGCCCTGCGCGAGCTCGTCAGCCGGTTGATCGCACGGCGTCTCGACGTGTCGCGACCCCTGTGGGAGGCCTACGTCATCGAGGGCCTCGAGGACGGCCGAGTCGCGGTGCTGATCAAGTCGCACCAGGCGCTGGTCGACGGGTCCGTGACGGTGGACCTCGCTCAGGTGCTGCTCGACGAGACCCCCCGCGACCGTGACGTGCCACCCGACGGTTGGGTCCCCCGTGCCGGTCCAGGCAGCATGTCACTGGTCGCGAGGTCGGTCATTGACACCGCGCTGAGTCCTCGGCGCGCCGCGAGCCGTGTCACGGCGAGGTTCGACCGCCTCCAGTCCGCGGTCGGGAAGGTCGTGCAGACGCTGCCGGTCGTCGGTCCGGTCGCCGCGTACGCCGCAGGGCCGTTCAACCGACGGCTCAGCCAACACCGCCGCTACGTCACCGTGAGCACGCGGCTCGACGACTACCGCCTGGTCCGCGACGCGCACGGCGGCACGGTCAACGACGTCATGCTGAGCACGATCGCCGGCGGCATCCGTGGATGGATGCTCAACCAGGCCATGCCGGTCAGCGACAGCACGCGACTCCGGGCGATGGTCCCGATGTCGGTCGCCGCCCCGGACGGCGCTCCCACCTCGTACGGTTCCACCGTCCGCGGTCACCTGGTGTCGCTGCCCGTCGGCGAGACCAACCCGGTCGTCCGCCTGCACCAGGTCTCGTACGCGCTCAAGGCGCACAGGGAGACCGGCGTGGCGGTCGCTGCGAACACGCTGGCGGAGCTCCCGGGCTTCGCCCCGACGACCTTCCACGCGGTCGGTGCGCGTGTCGCGGAGACGCAGGACCACCACCCGTACGACCTGGTCGTCACCAACGTGCCCGGGCCCCAGGAGCAGATGTTCATCGCCGGATCCCCGATCGTCCAGACCTATCCGGGGATCCCCCTGATCCCGGGTCGGACGCTGTCGATCGGGGTGACGTCCTACGCCGGCGGCGTCTACTACGGGATGGTGGCCGACCGCGCCGCGGTGGCCGAGCCCGACGTCCTCGGACAGTGCGTCGAGGACGCCCTCGCCGAGCTGGTCGAGACCGCCAGCCCTACCCGCGTGCGCGCACCGCGAGGCGGCGCGCCCGGGCGTCGTGACCGTGCGGCCAGCCCCGGCGAGGGCTCCGCGTGACTCGGCGGGCCTATCTCGCCGTTCGGGCTGCGGACCTGCGGTCCCTCGCCGACACCGGCGAGCTCCCTGGCGACGCGTACGCCTGCGTGGTGGCTGCCAGCGACGACGAGCAGGACGAGTACGACGCGATGGCGGTGGCCGGTGAGATCGCGGAGGAGCGCTGGGGGTCGGTGCTCGTGATCGCGATGCAGGCCGCTGCCGGGCCTGACGGCGAGGTGACCGGTCCGGTCGCGCTTCGCGACGTCGCCGCGATCCACGTCGGCGACGAATTGGCGTGGTATGCAACGCAGGAGCTCGACGCCGTGCTGGAGCAGATCGGCGCCTGACGTCCATCACGCCCGGCAGAACGCCTTCTTGCCCATCGTGCTGAGCAGCCCGTTGACGACGTGGCTCTTGAACAGGCGTGCCTGCTCGTCGGCGTCCCCATTGCCGTCACCGTCACGCCAGAGCGCGACCTCGTGGCCGAGCGAGGTCACCCAGGCGCGTCCCCCGTCGTAGTACTGGCACCACGTGACCGGGTGCTGGTCGGGATGCCCCGGGTGCCCGTTGAAGCCCTTCCCGCCGCCCTCGAGCGTGTCGGGGTCGACCTCGGCGAGGATGCGGACCCCCGTCGGGAAGGGCACGAGGTTGTAGAACTCGTCCTTGAGCACGAACCGCTTCGGGAGGTCGGCGACGGAGACGTCGCGACGGCTCGTCTTCTCGACGCGGCCGTTGCGTGACGGCCCGTGGTCATAGAAGGCGGCGCCGCCGAGAAGGCCCTGGAAGTACGGCCAGTGGTACTCG
>NZ_JARBCJ010000020.1:0-27801 GCF_028803055.1 Mumia sp. | reverse complement strand
AGGGTCGGTTCGGGCGTCTCCTTTGCACCCGGGTGTGCCCGCCCCTGGACGCCCCTGCCGAGGCACTGGCGGAGCTCTACCGCGTTCTCGCGCCCGGCGGACGGATCCTGCTGTCGGCGCCGTTGTTCTACCCCGAGCACCAGGAGCCCTACGACTACTTCCGCTACACGCAGTTCGCGCTGCGCACGATGTTCAGGGACGCGGGCTTCACCGACGTGACGGTCTCGTGGCTCGAGGGCTACTTCGGCACGGTGGCATTCCAGCTCGAGCAGATGCACCGCCAGCTCCCGCGAGCACGGACGCTGACGCTGCGGCGGCGGGTCGGCTCCGCAGCCGCCTAGGGGTGGAGCCGTGCGCCTCTGACCGTCTTGTCCACGGCGTTGCGCGGTCCGTGGACGGCGACCCCGACGAGGTCGAGGGCCTCGGTCGGCACGGCACGCACCACCGCACGGTTCGCGTCGTCGTGGCCGGTGGCGAAGAGGTCCCGTGTGTAGATCGCCATCGGCAGCCCTCGTCGCAGGGCGGTGGCGTGGATGCGGCGCACGTCGTCGGACGTCGCGCTGAAGACGAGCATCGGTTGGCGCATCATCGGCAGGTACTGCCGGCCGTCGGCGTCCTCGTACGGCTCGCCGACCATGGCGTCGTCCCTGGTCGCGATGCCGCTGACCAGGAACGCGGTGACGTTGAGCTCCTGCCAGGGGAGGAGGTCGTCGCTCAGGACGATCGCGATCTTGGTGTCGAAACGGGTGGTGGGCGTCGGTTCCACGGCGGTCGTCATGCGCTCAGGATCGCTGCGTCCCGGCGGCGTGGTCTTGTACGTTCTTTGCATGGTCGACCGGGTCCGCGCGTGGCGACCCGACGTGCCGCACCTGCGGGAGGTGCTGCACGCCGAGTTCACCGAGCACGCCTACCCCAGTCACACCCACGGCGACTGGACGGTGCTCGTCGTCGACGCCGGGGCCGTCTCGTACGACCTCGACCGGCACCCGCACACCGCCGAGCCGACGACGGTCACGCTGCTCCCACCTCACGTGCCCCACGACGGCCGCTCGGCGCGGCTCGGGACCGGTTTCCGCAAGCGCGTGCTCTATCTCGACGAGTCCTGGCTGCCCACCGGGGCGGTGGGCCACAGCGTCGACCACCCGACGGTGGCCCGTCCCGACGCGGCCCAGGGCGTCCAGGGCGTGCACCGCGCGCTCGCGGGCGGAGACGTCCTCGAGGTGGAGTCGTGGTTGGCGCGCCTCCACGACGTTCTCGGCGAGCACCTGCACGGACCCGCGCCGTCGACGGCACCCGACGCGCCGCTGGCACGCCGGCTGCGCGAGCTGCTCGACCAGGCGGTGGTCGCCGGCGTGACGCTCGACGAGGCCTCCCACCTCCTGGGCGCCCATCCGAGCCACCTCGTACGCGCCTTCTCCCAGGCCTACGGGATCGCTCCGCACCGCTACCTCACGAGTCGGCGGGTGGACCTGGCGCGTCGGCTCATCCTTGATGGCCACGCGGTCGCGGATGCTGCCCACCGGGCGGGGTTCCACGACCAGGCGCACCTGACCCGTCACTTCCGCAGGGTGCTCGGCACGACGCCGGGGGTCTTCGCTCGGAGCGTCGGACCGATCTGAGGCACCTCTGCGCCGGACTAGGGCATGAGCCCGATGTGGGCTGCTACCTCAGACGACGAGAGTCGAGGCATCAGGACGAGAGAAGGAGACCCTGATGTACATCGATCCCGAGTCCTCCGTCGTGACGGAGATGAAGCACCGCATCGAGCGGCTGTCGATCTCCGGAGACGACCGCCGTGCCGAGAGCGTCCGTGGCGCGAGTACCCTCCGCCGCCGCGGACGGCGCCACTGAGCGGCGCCGCCCGAGATCGCGTCGCCCGTGCGAGGATCGCTCGCATGGGCGACGCGATCGAGGTGGAGGTGGGGACCCGTGACGTCCGCATCTCGAACCCGGACCGCGTCTATTTCCCCGAGCGGGGAGAGACCAAGCTCGACCTCGTCAACTACTACCTGTCGGTCGGGGACGGCATCGTCAACGCCCTGCGCGAGCGGCCCTGCATGCTGCACCGGTTTCCCAAGGGTGTCGCCGACAAGAAGGTGCACCAGAAGCGCGTCCCCGCCGGCGCCCCGCCGTGGTTGGAGACGGTGCGCGTGGAGTTCCCGCGCTACCACCGGCACGCCTACGAGCTGTGCGTCACCGAGCTCGCGAGCGTGGTCTGGGCCGTGCAGATGTCGACGGTGGAGTTCCACCCCTGGAACTCCCGCCGCGCCGACACCGAGAAGCCCGACGAGTGGCGCATCGACCTCGATCCGGGCCCGGAGTGCGACTTCGCCACCGTGCGCCGTGTCGCGCGCGTGAGCCACGAGATCCTGGAGGAGCTCGGTGCGGTCGGCTGGCCGAAGACGTCGGGTGGCGCGGGGATGCACGTCTACGTCCGGATCGCGCCCGACCACGGCTTCGCTGACGTCCGCCGCGCCGCGCTCGCCTTCGCACGCGAGGTCGAGCGACGCGTCCCCGACGACGTGACGACGACCTGGTGGCGAAAGGACCGCGACCCGGCCAAGCTGTTCGTCGACTACAACCAGAACACTCGTGACCACACGATCGCCGCGGCGTACTCCGTGCGCGGTGTCGCGGACGCACGGGTCTCGGGGCCGATCCGTTGGGACGAGGTCGACGATGTCGAGCCTGCCGACATGACGATCGCGACGATGCCCCGCCGGTTCGCCGAGCTCGGGGATCTGCACGCCGGCATCGACGACGCCGTGTTCTCGATCGAGCCGCTTCTCGAGTGGGCAGATCGCGACGAGGCCGAGGGTGCCGAGCTGCCGCCCGAGGAGGGTGGCTGAAGGCGCGAGACCGCGCTAGCGTCGAGGGTTCAAGTCAGCGATCGAGAGGAACCCCATGCGCAAGATCTCCCTTCTCCTCGCCGCAGGTGCGGGGTACGTGCTCGGCGCCAGGGCGGGCCGGGAGCGCTACGACCAGATCGTGGCGCAGGCCAAGAAGGTGACGGGTCGCGATCTCGGACGGGGTGGCCCTGGCACGTCGGGCGTGCGCTCCGCGGAAGACGACATCACCGGCACCTACTCGACCACGCCGAGCGGCAACCACGTGGACGTCGACGAGACGGTGGCCTGGACCACCTCGACCGACACGTCCGGACGCCGCTGAGGCTGGCGGCCGCAGAGTTGGGCAGGGCCCGTCACCGGCGTCGGGGGCGCCGATGACGGGCCCTGGTCTCATCGGGCTCGCAGGCCGAAGCCGTACGGGTAGAGCGGGTCGTAGTCCGCGTCACCCACGTTGATCGGCTCCTGGTCGACACTCCGCGGCCAGGTCACGGGCAGCGTGCCGGTGAACCGCTTCTTGCCGAACAGGACGTCGGCGACACCGGCGCCCTCGCTGCCCGGGAGCCAGCCGGCCACGAGACCGTCGATCTTCGACAGCAGCGCCGGCGGGATCTCCAGCGGCCGGCCGGAGATGACGATCACGACGCACTCCGCGGCCTGGGTGCAGACGGTGTCCACGGCCCGCTGGTCGGCGGTGGACAGCTTCATGTCCTTGACCGGGCGGGGGACGCCGTTGTCCCCCGGGTCGGACTCCCACCGGGGCCCGCCGACGTCGCCGAAGCCCTCGGCGTACGGCGTCTCGCCGACCACGAGGACACCCGTCGCGTTGCGGGGCACCGGCGTGGACGCGGTCTCGTCGAAGGTCACGTCGCGCCGGGAGGCGTCGTCGATGCCGTCGAGGATCGTGTCGCCCGGGATCTGGTGGTAGGACCCGCCCTGCCAGGTGATCGTCCACCCGCCGGCCTGGTTGCCGATGTTGTCGGCGTTGCTGCCGGCCACGTACAGCGGCGCCCGCTTCGACAGCGGGAGGACGCGCCCCCGGTTCTTCAGGAGGACCTGCGACTTCGCGACGGCCTCGCGGGCGACCTTGCGGTGCTGGGCGCTGCCGATCTCGTCGATGTTGCGCCGGTCGGTGTACGGCTTCTCGAACAACCCGAGCTCGAACTTCTGCGTGAGGATCCGCCTGACCGCGTCGTCGATGCGCGACATCCGGACGCGACCGGCCTGGACCTCCTCGGTGAGCGCGGTGATGAACTCCTCGAACTGCGCCGGCTCCATCGCCATGTCGATCCCGGCGTTGATCGCCGTGCGCACCTGGGTGTTCCAGTCGCCGGGAAGCTGGTGGATGGCCTCCCAGTCGCTGATCACCAGGCCATCGAAGCCCATCCGGCCCTTGAGGACGCCGGTGAGCAGCTCCTTGTGCGCGGTCATCTTGAGGACGTTCGTGCCGACGCCGTCCTCGGTCCAGTCGACCGACGAGAACGACGGCATGACCGACCCGGCGCCGTAGCGCTGGATGGCGGGCCAGTACGGCGCGAGCGCGAGGCGAGCGAAGTCCCGGCGGCTGACGATCGTGATGCCCTGGTCGATCGTGTAGTCACCGGCCGACGTCCCGTAGGTGGTCAGACCGTCACCGGCGAAGTGCTTCGGCGTCGCCAGCACGCGGTCCGGGTTGTCCAGCTGGCCGCGCCGTCCCTGGAAGCCGCGCACTGCGACCGCCATCTCCGAGACGAGCCTCGGCGACTCGCCAAAGCTCTCGTACGTGCGGCCCCAGCGGTCGTCGCGCGCGACGCACAGGCAGGGAGCGAAGCTCCACTGCGGGCCGGTGGCACGGGTCTCCTCGGCGGTGATGTGGGAGATCTTCTCGACGAGCCTCGGGTCTCGGGTGGCTCCGAGCCCGATGTTGTGGGGGAAGACGGTCGCGCCGTTGAGGTTGGCGTGTCCGTGCACCGAGTCGACGCCGTACAGGACGGGGATCTTGAGCCGTGTGGCGAGGGCGGCGTCCTGGTAGCCGTCGACCATGTCGGCCCAGCCCTCGGCGGTGTTGGGCGTGGGGGTGGACCCGCCGCCGGACAGGATGCTGCCGAGCGCGAGGTCGGTGACGTCGGCCTGCGACGCGTTGGCGCGCTCGGCCTGGGTCATCTGGCCGATCTTCTCGGCCAGCGTCATCCGGGAGAGCAGGTCGGCGACCCGCTTCTTGGTCGACAGCCGCTCGTTCAGGTAGGCCGGCGTGCCGCCCCGCTCACCCGCGGTCGCTGACGCCGCGCTGGCCGTACTGGCTGCCGGGGCGGACCCGGCCCCCACCCCGACCAGGCCGGCGACCAGAGCCGCTGCGGCACCGGTGACCAGAGCCGCGCGGCGGGCGGACGGTCGGTACGACCGGCCCGATGAATCTCTGTCTCGACGTCTCACGTTCATGAATTCCTCCAGGTCCGGTGTGACCTACGTCATACTGTTACCCGAATATTGCGTAGGCAAAAACAAATGGCAAGTGGAGATCTGAGGTAGCTGGAGGCGCCGACTCAGGCGTTCGCCCGATGGAGGCGCCTACCTCAGAGAACGAGGATCGACGTCATGATCCTCATGCCGGAGTACTACGTGAAGACCGAGATGGACCGTCGGATGGAGCAGGCGCATGGCGCGGTCAGGCGCCGCACCGTCCGCCGCCGGCTTCGTGCACGCGAGACCGGAGCGCGCTCCGAGCACCCGACGGCATGATGTCCGTCGTGGACACGATCGAGGTGCCCCCGGGTCAATGAGCTCGGACCTTGTCAGTGGGGTACGCGATCATGGGCACATGCCCGCCGACTGGAGAACGACCGAGCCCCTCGTCGGACGAGAAGGGGAGCTCGAGCGGCTGCTGATCGCTGCCGGTGTCGCCGATCCCGAGGCCCGCGGGGGTGTCCTCTTGAGCGGCGACGCCGGGATCGGCAAGACCCGTCTGCTGCGCGAGCTGGCGATCCGAGCCGCCGACGACGGTCACCGTGTGCTGGTCGGCCACTGTCTCGACCTCGGTGACAGCGCGATCCCGTTCCAGCCGTTCGCCGAGGTGCTGGCCGCCCTCGACGACCCCTCCCGCAAGGCGCTGTCCGACGCCCTGCCGCCCCTCGGCCCCCTGATGTGGGGCGCCGCCAACGGCACGGGAGTCGACCGGGGCGAGCTGTTCGCCTCCGTCGTGGCCGCCCTCGAGCTGCTCGCCTCCAGCCAGCCTGTGCTGGTGCTCGTCGAGGATGCCCACTGGGCCGACACCTCGACGCGTCATCTCATCCGTTACGTGCTCTCCCAGCGCTACGACGGCGCTGTCCGGTTCGTCATCTCCTACCGCAGCGACGACCTCCACCGCCGCCATCCGCTGCGTGCCGACGTGGCCGAGTGGAGTCGGCTGCCGGGCGTGCAACGACTCGACCTCGGTCCCCTCGCAGACGACGAGGTCCGTGCGCTCGTCCGGTCACGAGCGACCGCCTCGATCGACGCCACCGGCCTCGCCGCGATCGTCCGTCGGGCCGAGGGCAACGCGTTCATCGCCGAGGAGCTCGTCGACGTCGACGACAAGAACGGTCCGCTGCCCCCGACGCTGGCCGACCTGCTGCTCGTGCGTCTCGACCGCCTCGACGACGGCGGCAGGCAGGTGGTGAGAGCGGTCGCGTGCGCCGGTGCCGAGGTGGACGACGACCTGCTCGCCGCGGTTGTCAACCTCCCTCCAGACACCCTCGAGGACGGTGTCCGGGCCGCGTTGGACCACCGCATCCTGAGCCGCACGAGCAACGACGGCTACGCCTTCCGCCACGCCCTCCTCGCAGAGGTGGTCCGCGACGACCTCCTCCCCGCCGAGCGTCGCCGGTTCCACAAGGCATACGCCGAAGCACTGGCGGGTCGTGGCGACTCCGCTGACGTCGCGCGTCACGCGTTCGAGGCCGGCATGGCGGAGATGGCCTTCACCGCCAGCGTGCGCGCCGCAGACCGGGCGAGGCGGGTCGGTGGGCATGACGAGGCCGCCCAGCACTACGAGCGCGCGCTGTCGGTCGCGTCCGCGGCGCCACCCGGCACTGATCTGGTCGACCTCGTCGTCGCCACCAGCGAGGCGCTGACCGCGTCGGGATACGTCCGTCGGGCGGCAGGGGTCGTCGACGACTACCTCCAGGACGGTGCGGCGACGCTCTCCGACACCGAACGCGCCCGGCTCCTCGTCGCCTACGGCACCGCGACCGTCCTGGGCGACCGCGACGCCGAGGCCGCACAGGCGGTCGAGCAGGCGTTCGCGCTCGTGCCCGAGCAGCCGACGGCGCTGCGCGCCTCGCTCGAGGCCGTAGCCGCCCACGTCGCGGGAGCTCAGCGGCGCCACGACGACGCGATGCGTTGGGCGACCCAGGCCATGACGCTGGGCCAGCGCCTCGGCCTCAGCCGCGTCGTCGACGAGGCTGCCGCCACGAAGGCCCGGGTGCGAGCTCTCAGGGGCGACGACCCGGCCGGTGACGAGCGGCGGTTCCGGGAGGTTGCCGAGACCGCCCGAGCATCCGGCAACGTCGTCACCGAGCTGCGCGCCCACCAGCATCTCGCGTTCCTGTACCACGACCGTGGTGACCTCGACGCTGCCACGGCGGAGTTCCTCACGACGATGCAGGCGGCGGAGAAGGCGGGACGACGGTGGGCCCCGTACGGTTTCGACGGCCGTTTCTTCGCAGCCCTCACGGCCTATCTCCGTGGCCGGTGGGACCTCGTCGAGGAGCTGTGCGACGTCTCGGCCCTGCGCCCTCCGGCGGTCCATGCCGGCTCTCTGGAGTCGGTGCAGCTGCTCGTCGCCGCAGCGCGTGGTGACACGACTGTCCTGCCGCGCGCGCGTCGCCTGCGCGACTCCTTCTGGCACAGAGACATCGCGCTCGCGATCCACAGCGGCACGGCGGCCATCGACCTCGCGCCCGACGTCGCGTCGGCGCAGGCCTGGCACGACGATCTCGTCGCCTCGTTGGTCACCGACTGGGGCGGCCGCCGCGTCCCGGCGCGGTTGCGGATGGGGGCGCTGCTCGCCGGCCGCTACGCCGACGCGGCGCCGCACGTGTCGGCGTCGGAGCGAAGCGCCTTCGTCGAGCGTGCCGCTCAGCTGCGCGTCGACGCCGACCGGGCGGTCGAGGAGCGCGGGCCGTTCGGGCCCGAGGGTGAGGCATGGGGGCGCCGGCTCGATGCCGAGATCCTGCGCGTGCGCTGGACAGCGGGAGAGGACCTCGGCCTCCCAGTGATGCTTGAGGCGTGGCGCGGGGCGACAGGTGCGTTCGCGAAGCTCGGCCATGTCTACGAGGAGGCGCGCTCGACCTCGCGTCTCAGCTCCGTCCTGCACGCCGCCGGCGACATCGCCGGAGCCAAGCAGGTGGCCAGCGCTGCCCACGAGACGGCGGTGTCGCTGGGCGCCGAGCCGCTGGTGCGTCAGCTCGAGCAGCTCGCGGGGGCGACGGCTGTTGCGGGTGGCCGGACGGCGGTGCCGCAGGCATCGGCCGGAGAGAAGCCCCTGACCGCACGCGAGCGTGAGGTGCTCGACCACCTTGTCGAAGGCCGTACCAACGGCGAGATCGCCACGCTGCTGTTCATCAGCACCAAGACGGTGTCGGTGCACGTCTCCAACATCCTCGCCAAGCTCGGTGCGGCCACACGCACCGAGGCGGCCGCTATCGCACGTCGTCAGAGGGCTTGAAGGCCCGCTCGAGCTCGGCGTTCGTCCGTCCGCTCAGCACGGAGGTGAGCCCGTCGCGAGCGGGGTCTGCACCGGCTTCCACCCCGGGCCCGCGCATCTTCACCAGGATCCACTGCTCCTTCCCGCCTGCCTCACCCGTTCGGGTCAGCGCGTATGGCCCGCTCAGCCGTCGACCGTGAAGGTCGACCACCAGGTGCCCATCGGCGAGCGCATCGCCTGCGGAGACCGGTGTCCCGGCACGGTTCGTGAGGTGCTCGTACGTGCCGCTGTCCCACACGATGACGCTGCCGGGGCGGCCCCCGTCACGTGCGTAGGCGCCCTCGTACGTGGCGTGCGCGAGGTCGTGGTCGTCGGTGCGGATGGCGAGCCGCCGCACCGACGGATCGGGAGAGGGCCCTTTCGGGACGGCCCACGAGACGAGGACCCCCGCGACCTCCAGCCTGAGGTCGTGGTGGAGGACACGGGCATGGTGCCGCTGGCACACGTACAGCATCCCGGCACCGTAGCCGTTCGCTCGGCCGTCGCGTGATGAGCGAGAACCCGCGCACGCTGAGAGGCTGACCAGCATGTGCCGCTTGTTCGGTCTGCACTGCGGGCGTCAGCCGACGACCGCGACGTTCTGGCTGCTCGACGCGCCCGACAGCCTGCGCGCCCAGGGTCGGCGCAACCCGGACGGCACGGGCATCGGGGTCTTTGCGGCGGACGGGAGCGCGACGCTCGACAAGCAGCCGATCGACGCGTGGGACGACACCGACTTCGCGCGGGACGCTCAGACGCTTCGCGGCACGACCTTCGTGGCGCACGTCCGGTATGCGAGCACGGGCGCCCACACCGTCGCCAACACCCACCCCTTCGAGCTCGACGGCCGCCTGTTCGCCCACAACGGTGTGGTGGGTGGCCTCGACGCGCTCGACGCACGTCTGGACGAGCTCGACGCCGGCGGGCTCGTGGGGGGACAGACCGACAGCGAGCGCGTGTTCGCGCTGATCACGGCGGTCGCGCGACGCAACGGCGGGGACATCGAGGCGGCCCTGCGTACGGCGATCGCCTGGATCGCCGACAACGTGCCGGTGCTCGCGCTCAATCTGGTGCTCACGACCGCAACCGACCTGTGGGCGCTGCGCTACCCCGAGGTGCACGCGCTGTGGTTCCTCGAGCACACCGAGCGCCAGGTCGGCGATGGCTGGGATCGCTCCAGCGACCGCATTCGAGCCCAGGTCGAGCCCGACGGCGTCACCGGCGAGCGGACCGTGGTCGTCGCCTCTGAGCAGATGGACGCGGAGGCGGGATGGACCGCTCTGGAGCCAGGAGAGCTCCTGCACGTGGACAGCGACCTGGTCACGACCCGCACCTCTCCCTTCGGCCCGCTGCGACACCCGCTCAGGCTCTCTCAGCTCGAGCCGGTCGCCGCCGCATCGCAGCGTGCCTGACCGCTCAACAGATCAGGAGGACGACGTGAACGACACCCCGAAGGCCCGCATCGGCGTCACCGGACTCGCCGTGATGGGACGCAACCTCGCTCGCAACCTGGCGCGGCACGGCAATCCGGTCGCGCTGCACAACCGCACGTACGCGCGGACCCAGAGCCTCGTCGACGAGCACGGCGACGAAGGCACCTTCGTCCCGTCGGAGTCGATGCGTGACTTCGTCGCCTCGATCGAGCGCCCGCGTCCGATCATCGTGATGGTCAAGGCGGGAGAGCCGACCGACGCCGTGATCGAGGAGCTGGTCCAGCTGCTCGACGAGGGGGACATCGTCATCGACTGCGGCAACGCGCACTTCGCCGACACGCGACGTCGGGAGGCAGCACTGCGGGAGAAGGGTCTGCACTTCGTGGGTGCGGGCGTCTCCGGCGGCGAGGAGGGGGCGCTCAACGGACCGAGCATCATGCCCGGCGGGTCCGCGGAGTCGTACGAGACGCTCGGGCCGATGTTCGAGGCGATCGCGGCCCAGGTCGACGGCACGCCATGCTGCACCCACGTCGGACCCGACGGCGCGGGGCACTTCGTCAAGATGGTGCACAACGGCATCGAGTACGCCGACATGCAGCTGATCGCAGAGGCCTACGACCTTCTGCGGCACGGGCTGGGTGCAGAGCCCGCCCAGATCGCGGACATCTTCCGGGAGTGGAACGGTGGTGACCTCGAGTCGTACCTCATCGAGATCACGGCAGACGTCCTCGGCCACACCGACGCCGAGACCGGACGCCCGTTCGTCGACGTGGTGCTCGACGAGGCCGAGCAGAAGGGCACCGGACGCTGGACCGTCCAGACCGCACTCGACCTCGGGGTGCCGGTGACCGGGATCGCCGAGGCGACGTTCGCGCGCTCGGTCTCGGGCCACGCAGAGCAGCGTGAGCCCGCGCGTGCGGCCTATCCGGACGGGCACGCCGACACGGCGTGGCGACCGGACGACGTGGACGCGTTCGTCGAGGACGTCCGTCGTGCGCTCTATGCGTCCAAGGTGGTGGCCTACGCCCAGGGGTTCGACGAGATCCAGGCCGGCAGCAAGCACTACGAGTGGGGCGTAGACCCGGGCGCGATGGCGACGATCTGGCGGGGTGGCTGCATCATCCGCGCACGCTTCCTCGACCGCATCCGTGAGGCGTACGACGCCGACCCGGACCTGCCCACGCTGCTGGTCGCGCCCTACTTCGTCGACGCCGTCCAGGAGGGGCTCGAGTCGTGGCGGCGGGTCGTCGGGATCGCGGCGCACGCGGGCATCCCGGCGCCGGCGTTCGCCTCGTCGCTCGCCTACTTCGACGCCCTGCGGGCCGAGCGCCTGCCCGCCGCCCTGATCCAGGGGCTCCGCGACGACTTCGGTGCCCACACGTATCGTCGCGTCGACAAGCCGGGCACCTTCCACACACGCTGGGGCGGGGACCGCACCGAGGAGCAGCAGGGGTGACGGCGCCCACCGTCACCGAGGTCCCGCGGGACCTCCTCGTCCACCTGCGGCGCGCTCGCGACCTGGCGGACCGGTGCTACGCCGAGCCGCTGGACCTCGGTGCTCTCGCCCGTGCCGCCGGACTGTCGAAGCACCACTTCCTGCGGGCGTTCGCCGCCGCCTACGGTGTGACGCCGGGAGCCTACCTGCGACAGCGCCGCATCGAGCGCGCACAGGACCTGCTCCGAGCCACCAACCTGACCGTCACCGAGATCTGTCACCACGTCGGATACAGCAGCCTCGGCACGTTCAGCCGGACCTTCACGACGCTGGTCGGCGTCTCGCCGTCGGACTACCAGCGACGCTTCGCCGACGGGGCTCCGCACATCCCCGGGTGCTGGGTCTTCATGCGCGGGCCGAGCGATGTCGCCAGCACGGCGCAACATCGGAGAAGCGCCTCGGCCGGTGACCGTCGTAGCGTCACGTCATGATCACAAACATCTCGCTGGTGACCGTCTGGGTCACCGACCAGGACTCTGCCCGAGACTTCTACGTCGACCTGCTCGGCTTCGAGACGCGCACCGACCAGCGCCTCGGCGACGGGTTCCGGTGGCTCACCATCGGTCACCCCTCGCAGCCCGAGCTCGAGGTCACGCTGATGGTGCCCGGCCCACCCCTCGACCCGGGGGTGGCCGATGCGGTCGCGAGAGCCCTCGACAACGGGACGATGAGCGGGATCGGGCTGACCGTCGACGACTGCCAGAAGACGTACGAGGACCTCACCGCCCGCGGGGTCACGTTCGTCCAGCCGCCCTCGGAGCGCCCGTACGGCGTGGAGGCGGTGATGCGCGACAGCTCCGGCAACTGGCTGGTGCTCGTCGAGCGGCGTGCGTACGACGGGAGCGACTTCCCGCACGCCTGAGAGAAAGGACGAGAGGAGCGCAGTGACCACCTTCCCGATGACGCCGGTGGGCGTCGTGCACGGCCCCGCCGAGGACCCGTCCGGTGACCGCGGCTGGGGTGATGTCGACAGCGTGGTCGAGGTCGACGAGAGGTTTGGGGAACGCCCGTTCGAGGGTCTGGACGGGTTCTCCCACGTGGAGCTCGTCTTCGTCTTCGACGAGGTCGAAGAGCGCGCCGACTACCGTGAGCCGCAGCGTCCGCTCGGGCGCCGCGACATGCCGGCGATCGGCATCTTCGCCGACCGTGGCCCGGTCCGCCCCAACAGGCTCGGACACTCGGCGTGCGAGATCGTCGCCGTCGAGGGCCGGCGGTTGACCGTGCGAGGACTCGACGCGGTCGACGGGACACCGGTGCTCGACATCAAGCCGGCGATGCCGGCGTTCCTCCCCGAGCACGTCGAGCAGCCGGAGTGGGCGCAGCGTCTGATGGAGTCCTACTTCGACGGCTGACGCGCCGACGGCTGCGCGTTGCCGTCGGGCGACGTCAGCCGCCTCACCGACGAAGGCACGACGACACCGCGTCGGAGGTCGGGAGCGGGCAGCGGGCTGCCCGCAGCCTCGGTGAGCGGGACCACGCCCGCCCAGGCCGGTCCGGCCACGTCATCGGGGTCATCCTCGGGCCAGCCGTCGGACACCTTGAGCGACCAGTGCTCGATCGGCAGCCCGAGCACCAGGGTCGCCGCGGTCTCGCGTGACGTCGGGCGCCGGACCTCCGAGAGGCGACCGGGGACCAGGGCTTCGGTCAGCAGGTCCAGAGCACGTGCCTGCGCGTCCCCCGTGAGCGGCGACGCGGCGCCGAACAGCATCGCGCTGCGGTAGTGCAAGGACGACTCGAACGCCGAACGGGCGACCACGATGCCGTCGAGGGCCGTCACCGCCACGGAGATCGGGGCACCCCGGGCGAGCCGGCGCATCCAGGGTGAGCCGGTCGACCCGTGGATGAGCAGCACGTCACCGTCGCGTGCGAACGCGGTCGGGAACACCGTGGGAAATCCGTCGACGTCGACGGCGACGTGGCAGATCCGTGACGAGTCGAGAAGTCGGTCGAGCGCGGCCCGGTCGTGGCGCTGCTTGCCGGCCAGGCGGGTCACGCGGGTCGTCGGCACTCCAGGTCAGCGTGCGGAGGCGACGTACTGGTTGAGCTGGTCGCGCTCGAACTTCAGCTGTTGCATCCGGTACTTCACGGCGTCACCGATCGACAGCAGCGCGACGAGGTCGCCGTCCTCGCTGATCACCGGGACGTGCCGGATGCGCAGGTTCGTCATGGTCTCCAGCATCGCGGTGATGGAGTCCTCGGGCGCGCAGGTGTGGACGTCGGTCGTCATGATCGACGACACGGGCTGCGACGTCGGGTCGCTGATGCCACGGAGCTTGCGGACCACGTCGCGCTCGGAGACGATCCCCACCAGGCGGCGCTCGTCCTCGCAGACGACGAGCGCACCGATGTTGTGCTCGGCGAGCTCGTCGAGGAGGTCGGAGATCGGCGCGTCAGGCGCGATCGTGAAGACCTCGGTGCTCCCCTTGGACGTGATGACGTCGCTGACCTTCATCGTTGATCCCCCCAGGCGTGGACGATGGGGTCAACCTAGCGCGATCCGACTCGCGGTCACCAGCCCTGAGGCGGTCCGGGCCGCTGGTAGGAGCTGCTGGAGTTGCCGTAGGCGTCGTACCCGGTGCCGTAGCCGCTCCTTGAAGCGTCCCACTCCGAGCCGGTCCTGGAGAACCACTCATTGGCGCCGCCGGTGAAGAGCAGCACCACCACCGCGACACCCGCCACGACCCACAGGAGCGAGACGAGCGCCATGATCATCAGCATCCCGACGGCGATCGTCAGACCCGAGAGGACGACGAGGGCGATCCGGGCCCATCCGACGCGTCGCAACGTGAGGACGGCAAGCGCCGCCGCGGCCAGCGAGGCGACGATGAAGGCGGCAGCCGTCGTATAGATCACGGACATGCTGTCGGCGATCGTCGCGATGTCGGACCCGGTCTGGTCGAAGTCGTCGGGGCGCTTGGCGATCTCGTCCAGGAGCGGGTCGATGGCCAGCACGATGGCGATCCACCCGAGAACGGCCAGCGTCGCGGTCACGATCGTGATCCAGCCGGCGATCGTCACGGTGGCCGGGCGTGCGTCGGGATCTCGCGGGATGGGGAAGCTCGCCTGCGGCAGGCCCTGGGCGTACGGGTCGTAGCCGGGCGGGCCGTACGGGGGTTGCTGTCCGTACGGTGCCTGTCCGTACGGTGCCTGTCCATACGGCGAGGGCTGTCCGTACGGCGGCTGTCCGTACGGGGGTTGCTGTCCGTACGCCGGTTGCCCGGATCCGGACGGCCCGCCCGGCACAGAGGGGTACGGCGGCGTCGGCGTGGACATGACGCTGATCCTACCGAGGCCGGCAGGGCGGGGATGCGTGGATCAGGAGTCCGAGCGGCGACGGGCCGCCAGGTTCGTGACGTTGGTCGGTGCGGTGGCTCGCTGGGCACCCTCGTGCTCGTCGCTGTCTCCGGGCTCGTCATGCGGGACCGGGTCGGGGAAGTAGCCCAGGTAGGCCATCGCCGCGTCGTGCAGCAGGGTGTTGGTTGCGAGCGCGTTGCCGTGCCACGGGCCGGGCTGGCCGTTGAGCGCCGTGAAGGTGCCACCCGCCTCGCGGACGATGGGGTCGAGCGCGGCCATGTCCCAGAGCGCCAGCTCCGGCTCGGCGGCGATGTCGACAGCGCCCTCGGCCAGCAGCATGTAGGACCAGAAGTCGCCGTAGCCGCGGGTGCGCCAGCAGCGCCGGGTGAGCGCGAGAAAGCTCTCGAGCTTGCCGATGTCCTCCCAGCCCCCGAGCGACGCGTAGGCCAGGGACGCGTCGTCGATCCGATCGATCTTCGACACCTGGAGGCGGGTCGCCGACATGAGCGACTTGCCGGTGTAGGCGCCTCCGCCCTTCGAGGCCCACCAGCGTCGACCGAGCGCGGGAGCGGAGACGCACGAGGCGACGACCTCGTCCTCGACCGCCAGCGCGATCAGGGTCGCCCACACCGGCACGCCTCGCACGTAGTTGGAGGTCCCGTCGATCGGGTCGATGATCCAGCGCCGCGGGGCGTCCTCGACGGTGCCGACCTGCTCGCCCGACTCCTCGCCGAGCACGGTGTCGCGGGTGCGCGCGCTGCGCAGCGTACGCCGGATCGTCCGCTCGACGGCCTGGTCCGCCTCGGTCACCCAGGTGGTGTCCGGCTTGGTCGTCACCACGAGGTCGGCGGCCCTGAACTTCTCCATCGAGATCGCATCGGCGTTGTCGGCGAGCACGTGGCAGAGCCGGAGATCGTCGTGGTGGGAGTGCGCCATGGGCCCACAGTAGAGGTACGCACCCCTACGATGGACACCGTCCTGGGAGGCAGCCATGTTCGGTTTCATCGACGGAGTTCCGCTCCACCCGCTCTTCCTTCACGCGCCGATCGTGCTGATCCCGGTCACCGCGCTCCTGACGCTCGCGTTCCTGGTGCCGCGGTGGCGGTGGGCGTTGCGCTGGCCCGTCGCCGTGCTGGCCGTGATCTCCGCCGCTGGGACGTACGCGACCGTCCGGTCGGGGGAGCAGCTCAAGGATCGACTCGAGCTGGGCGGCGAGATCGCGGACGCCATCGACGTCCACCAGACGTGGGGCAACCGTCTGCTCTACGCCGCGATCGTGCTCGCCGTCCTGGCCGTGCTCGCGGCGATCGTCGCGACCAGGACGGCCGGTCTGGCCTCGACCCTGGTCGCCGTCCTGCTGGCCGTCTCCGGGGTCACGGCCGCGTGGATCACCTACGAGACCGGTGACCGGGGCTCGCGTGCGGTGTGGTGCGCCACCGGCGTCGCGGCAGGCGAGACGGCGTCGCTCGAGGAGTGCCTGACTCCCTGATCGGTGCCGCCGCCGCACACGCGGACCACGTCAGTCGGCGTCCTCACGGCTGACCACGAGTCGGCGGAAGGAGTCGACCCGCGCCGCGTCGAGGCGGCCCTCGGAGACCGCGACGTCGAGGGCGCACTCAGGGTCGTCCACGGTGTGCTGGCAGCCGCGTGGACACTCCTCGGTGACGTCGGACAGGTCGGGGAACGCAGCGAGCAGCCGGTCGATCGAGACGTGGGCCAGCCCGAAGCTCCGGATCCCCGGGGTGTCGACGATCCAGCCACCGAACGGCAGCGGAAGCACGTGGGTCGAGGTCGAGGTGTGCCGACCGCGACGGCTGACGGCGTTCACGTCGCCTGTCGCCAGCTCGGCGTCAGGGACGAGCGCGTTGACGAGCGTCGACTTGCCGACGCCGGAGTGGCCGACGAGCACGCTGGTCCGCCCGCGCAGCCGCTCGCGCAGCATCTCCAGGTCACCACCTCGGTGCGTGACGACGACGTCGACCTCGAGCGGGACGAGCATCGCGACCAGGGGGTCCGGATCGCCGAGGTCGGACTTCGTGAGGCACACCAGAGGGCGCATCCCCGCGTCGAACGCCGCGACGAGGCAGCGTTCGATGAGGCGAGGTCGAGGTGGAGGATCGGCGAGCGCGGTGACGATGACCATCTGGTCGGCGTTCGCGACGATGACGCGCTCGATCGGGTCGTTGTCGTCGGCCGTACGGCGGAGCACCGTCGTCCTGTCCTCGACCTCGACGATGCGGGCGAGGGTGTCGTGGGTTCCCGAGGTGTCCCCGACGATCCGGACCCGGTCGCCCACCACGACCGCCTTGCGACCGAGCGACCGGGACTTCATCGCCGTCACGACGCGGTCGTCGTCGCCGACGAGCAGGCCGTAGCGCCCGCGGTCGATGCCGACGACCCAGCCGGTCTCGGCGTCGTCGTAGCTCGGGCGCTCCTTCGTCCGTGGACGCGTGTGCCGGCGCGGGCGGTCGAACTGCTCGTGCGGACGGTCCTCGTCGTAGCGCTGCGTCACGACGCGAACCGCTCCCAGTCCTGCGCGAAGCCCGGGTAGGTCTTGGCGGTCGTCGCGACGTCCTCGACACGGACGTCCTTGACCGCGAGCCCGAGCACGGCCGCCGCGTGTGCCATCCGGTGGTCGGCGTACGTCCGGAGCGTGGCGCCGTGCAGGGGGCGCGGACGGATCGTCAGCTGGTCGGTGCCTTCCTCGACCTCGCCACCGAGTCGGCTGATCTCGGCGGCGAGCGCGGCGAGACGGTCGGTCTCGTGGCCGCGGAGGTGACCGATCCCGGTCAAGGTCGACGGCCCCGAGGCGAGTGCGGCGACGGCGGCGACCACCGGGGCGAGCTCGCCCTCGTCGCGGAGGTCGAGCGTCACACCGTCGAGGGTGCGGGGAGCGGTCACGACGAGGTCGTCGCCGTCGAACGAGACCTCGGCCCCGAACGCCTCGGCGATCGAGCGCCACCGGTCTCCAGCCTGGTCGGTCGCGCGGGGCCATCCGGTGACCCGGACCCGCCCCCCGGTGACCAGGGCACCGGCGACGAACGCACCGGCGTTGGAGAGGTCGGGCTCGATCGCGGTGTCGTACGCGGCGATGGGGCCGGGCTCCACGGTCCAGCGGTCGGTGCTCGCCTCCACCGTCACGCCACGGCGCCTGAGCTCGGTGAGCGTCATCTCCACGTGGGTCGCGGAGGGGACCGGCGGGCCTTCGTGGCGTACGTCCACGCCCTCGGCGTAGCGGGCGCCCGCGAGCAGCAGCGCGGAGAGGAACTGGCTCGACGCCGACGCGTCGATGGTCACCGCGCCACCGCGTACGTGCCCGTCGCCGCGCACCGCCAACGGGAGCCGCCCGTCGCCGCGGTCGACGACCGTGACACCCAGCGCGCGGAGGCTGCTGACGGTGGTCGCCATGGGGCGTTCACGCGCCCGGACGTCGCCGTCGAACGTCACCTCGCCGTCGGCCAGCGCGGCCACCGGGGGCACGAAGCGCATGACGGTCCCCGCGAGACCGACGTCGATGTGCACCACACCGAGCGGCGTGCCCCACGCGGCCGGCGTCACGACCCAGGCGTCGCCGTCCTCGGCGACGCCCACGCCCAGGAGCCGCAGCGCCTCGGCCATCAGCGTCGTGTCACGAGAGACGAGCGGGCGCGCGAGCCGCGACGGGCCGTCGGCGAGCGCCGACAGGACGAGCGCGCGGTTGGTCTGCGACTTCGACCCCGGGAGCGACACTGTCGCGTCGACGGGATCGAGACGGAACGGGGCGGTCCACAGCGGTGACGTCATCGCAGCCGAGCCTATCCGACCACGACTGCGACGACGTCGTGGCGACGCTCAGAGCGGCAGCGACTTCTTGACCTGCTTGGCCGTGCTCTGGACCGAGTCCTGGACGTGGCCGCCGGCCTTGACGACCTGGTCCTTCGCGCGCCGGGGCAGGATCTTCTTGTGCGGCTCGGGGTCGAGGGTCGCCATCAGCAGGCCACCCATCATGGAGAGGTTCTTCGTGAAGTGGATCTTCTGGTTGGCCGCCGTCGAGGCGTCGTCCTCGTCCCAGAACGAGTGGCCCGCCAGGGTGGTCGGGACCAACGTCGCGGCCAGGACCGCCGCGGACAGGCGCGGGAAACGCCCCAGCGCCAGCGCCGTGCCGAAGCCGAGGTGCAGGGCGCCGTTGATGCGCACCATCGACTCCGGATCGGTCGGGATCGATGCTCCCGGGACCACCGACTGCACGAACCCGGCGATCTTGTCGGTCGTCGGCTTCACGTGCTCGGCCATCATCGGGGCGTTACGGAGGGCGCTCGCTCCGCCGTAGACGAACATCGAGGCGAGCAACGGACGGGCGACGGTACGCAGCAGAGTCATGGTTCTTTACTACCCCCTTCGGCCCACCGCCACACATCACCGGCGCCCGTCACCTCAGAGGTCGGCCAGCGGGACGCCCCGGTCGCCGAGGCGTCCCGCGTCCACGCGGCGTCCCACGAGCGCCTCGAGCGGGTCGATACCGTCGTCCCACATGTTGACGTGCATCGCCGCCTGCACGACCCCGTCGCGCAGCCAGAACGCCTGGAAGGCCAACGGGCCCGCCGGGTCGGCGTCACCCCGCACGACGACCTCGGTCTCGTCGACGTCCTCCACGTGACCGACGTACTCCATGCCCAGGTCGTACTGGTCGGTGAAGAAGAACGGCAGCTTGTCGAAGGTGACGTCCTGGCCGAGCATCGACCGCGCCGCCACCGGACCGGAGTCGTGCGCCATCGCCCAGTGCTCGACCCGTACGCGCCGCCCGAGACGGGGGTTGTCGACGGCCGCGATGTCGCCTGCGGCCCACACCGCGACGTCGGAGGTGCGCAGCGACGGGTCAGTGTCGATACCGGGGTCGCCGGAGAGCCCCGCTGCCTGTCCCCAGTCGCTCTGCGGTGCCGCGCCGATCGCCACGACCACCGCGGCCGCGGGCACCTCCTCGCCCTCGCTCGTCACGACCGACGTGACCGAGCCGCCGTCTCCCCGGATCTCCGTCACGCCGCTGCCGAGCCGCAGGTCGACGCCGTGGTGCCGGTGGAGGGAGGCGAAGATCTCGGCCACGCGGTCGCCGAGCACCCGCCGCAGGGGGAGCGCCGCCGTCTCGACGACCGTCACGGCGACGCCGTTCGCCCGCGCGGCCGCGGCGATCTCGAGCCCGATCCATCCGGCGCCGACGATCACCAGCGGACCACCGGCCTCGATGGCCGCCCGGATCCGCTCCGCCTCGGGCATGTCGCGCAGGTAGAGGACACCGTCGAGGTCGGCGCCGGGCACCTCGATCCGTCGCGGCCACGAGCCGGTCGCGAGGAGGAGCTTGTCGTACGGGAGGGTGCCGCCGCCCTCGAGCTCGAGCACCCTGTCCTCGAGGCGTACCCCGGTCACCATCGTCTCCGTCCGGAGGTCGATGTCGTGGTCGCTCCACCACCCGGAGTCATGAAGGTACGCCGAGGACTCCTTCTCCGACCCGAGCATGTAGCCCTTGGAGAGCACCGGCCGCTCGTACGGCGGCCTGTCCTCGACGGTGACCAGCACGACCGCGCCGTCGAAGCCCTCCTCGCGCAAGGTCGCCGCCGCGCTCCCGCCTGCCAGCCCGCCACCCACGACCACGTACGTCTCATCGCTCATGCCGGTGACCGTACGCCGTTCCCGGTGACGGGCGCCACGGAACGGATGCCAGGTCTCAGCGGAACGTGGCAGCGACGTCCTCGAGCAGCGCGCTGAACCGCTGGTTGCGATCGAGCCGCGGACTCGTGGTGCGCGGCAGCGTGAAGAGCGGGCCGCCGGCGCTCGCCGTGGTGGCGTCCAGGACCTGACCCGGACGTGCCCTCGCCGACACGTGCTGCGACGCCGTGGAGCCGGGGTCGAACGCCCACTGCTGACGGGTGCTGCCGGCGCAGGCCTCCGTCGTCACGGTCGAGACGACGGGCCTCGCCGCCGAGGTCAGGCATGCTCCGGTCGCAGGCCCGCTGACCGCGCGGATCGTCCACCACCCCGTACCGCTGCCGGCGTCCCAGACCCGCCAGACCGTCGCGGTGCCACAGCTCCCGAGGCGCGTCGACGCGGAGCCGGGACGACCGGTCGCCTCGATGCAGCGGGTGCCGAGACCGATCGGGCGCACGGAGATGCGCGCGACGGCGGGCAGCCGGATCGGGCCCAGGGTCGCGGTCTCCGACCTCCCGGCGGCGTTCAGTGCGACCACCTCGTAGACCACACGGGCGCCGTTCGGTGCTCCGGTGTCGACGAACGAGGTGGTGACGAGTGGGTCGGGGCCCGACACGAGGTCGCCGCTCACCACCGCCGCTGCGGAGCGGCCCGCACCCGCCAGGCCCGTGCCCACACTCCGGTAGACCTCGTACCCGTCGGCGCCGGCGACGGCGGACCACGCGAGTGTGAGCCCGCCCGGCTCGTCGGTGAGCGCGAGGTCTCGTGGTGCCACGGGAGGGGTCGGTGCCGGCTCGGTCGGCTCGGTGGGCCCAGGCTCGGTGGGTGCCGGCTGTGTTGGCCCGGGGTCGTTGGGCCCGGGGTCGTGAGGTTGCGGCTCCTCCGGGTTGCGTGGGTCGTCCGGGCCTGGTCCGCCAGGCCCGGGGTCGTCGGGTGCGCCCGGTCCGTCTGGCGCGTCAGGAGCTCCGGGGTCCTCGACACCCGGGATCCCCGGGATGGTCGACGGGGATCCGGGTGGCACCAACCCGGGAAGGGTCGGGGGTATGACCGCCGTCGGGGGGACCGTCTGGGGACGGACCCGTGGGTCGGAGTCTCCGGGGCGCGTAGGGCCGGGAAGCGAGAGCGACGGCCCGTCGGACACCTCGTCGGAGGTGGGACCGCCCGGGCTCTCCAGCGTCATGAACGCCATCGTGGCCACGACCGCGGCGCCGATCACGCCCAGCGTGATCCCGGCCGCGGCCACCCCATGGGCGGGTGCCGCCGTCACCCAGTCGCGGGCGCGCCCTGCTGTGTTCCCGGCCCAGCGTCCCGGGTTCGTGTGACCGGCGCCCCCGGCGGCGGATCCCCCCGCACCGGCGCCGGCGGCCGCCACCTGACCCTGGAGATCGGCGACGTACCGAAGTCCGACCGCTCCCAATAGCGCCGGAGCCAGCAGTCCACGGAGCCCCGAGTTGACCTCGACCAGCTCGAGGTAGACACCGGTGCAGCGCGCGCAGCCGTCGAGGTGCTCACGGACCTTGGTCGTCTCGCGCTTGCCCAGGCCCTGCCTGACGTAGGCACCGAGGCGCTCGGTCGTCCCACGGCAGCTCTCCTCGGCGGTGTCGGCGAGGTGGACCTGGAGATAGGACTGCCGCAGTCCCTCTCGTGCCCGGTAGGCCAGCGCCGAGACGCCGTTGGCCGACATGCCCAGCATCGGGGCGATGTCGGCCGGCTTGGCCCCCTCGACGTCGAGGTGCCACAGGACCAGCTGCCAACGCTCGGGGAGGGCGACGAACGCCTGCGCCGCGGCGGAGCTCTCGAAGCTGGCCACGGCCGTGTCGCCGAACTCGACGCCGCCGTCGTACTTCTCGAGGTCGTCGGAGGGCTGAACCCGTCGGTCGGCGCGCACGCGGTCGATGTGGAGCCGGCGGATCGCGGTGAGGAGGTACGCCCTGAAGGCGACGTCGGGCCCGGCGCCCGCCCTCAGCTGGTCCAGCACCTTGATGAAGGCCTCGGACACGAGGTCGTCACCGTCGGGGCTGCGGACCAGCTGAGCGGCCATCCGACGCGCCGCGTCACGGTGTCTCTCGAACAGCACGCCGTACGCGGCGTTGTCGCCGGCCCGGACGGCCGAGATCAGCTCGGCGTCGCTCGGCGTGCTCGGATCGGCGGTGGGCTCTGTCATGGCGCCTCCCACGGTAGGCGAGATCGACGTGTCGCAGGCGTGTCGCGCAAAAAAGTTGTCGAACCCGCGTCATGGACCGGCGAAGCGCCCGTCTCACTCGCATGAAGCGCGACGACATGGCACGCCCTACGGCGACAAGCTCCGGTCGGCAGGACCAGTGGCACCCTCCGGCCATACGGGGGCTGGCCGCGGAGTCTCTGTTCCTCGTCCCCCGGCGTCATCTGGACGCGCTGCGGGACGTGCTTCGCGGTGGTGAGGACCCCGAAGGGGTTGCGGTCGAGCTCGGGGCGGCCGCAGCCACGGAGGGGATCGGCTGGAGCGAGCTGTTGCGCGACGTCGAGGACGTGAGTCGCAGCGTCTCGGGCTCGCTCCCTCCGTACGAGCTGGTCCGCGCGATGAGCATCGCGTGGACCGAGACCGCCGCGCAGGACAGCTACGTCGTCTCCTGCGAGGACCCCCTCACCGGGCTCACCTCGCCCGCACACCTGCGGACCCGGCTCGACGATGCCTATCGTCTCGCCGAGCGCGCCGGTGCGAGCGCGTCCGACCTGTGGGCGTTCGTGGTCGTCGAGGTGCGTCCGAGCGGCGGTGCGGAGAGCGGCCTGCTGCGGTCGCTCTCGATGATCGTCGTCGCCGAGCTCCTTCGTTCCTGCTTCGACGGCGACGAGACCGTCTCACGGCTCGGCGAGCGCCGAGCCGTCGCGCTGGTGCGACGCTGGGACGCGACCCGCGGCTACAGCGCGCTGCGGGGCCTTGTCGACTCCTCACCCGACGTCCCGCCCACGCGGGTGTGGATCGAGGGTGTCCCGGGGACCAGCGAGGCGGCCTCCCGCCTGCTGGGCGAGCTCGGCCGCGGGGGGTCCGCGGACGGGCTCGGCTGACTGTTCCGGCGTCCGCTCGTTCTCGGGGCGGGCGGACGCCGGGGCTCACGGTGCACGCTCGGCGGCCCCTCACCGACGTGTGGAACGCTGGTGCCATGTGCGGTCGATACGCCACCACGCGATCCCCGTCCGACCTCAGCGCCGAGTTCGAGGCCGAGCCGGCCGAGGACCTGCCTGAGCTGGACCCCGACTACAACGTCGCCCCGACCAAGGTCGTCCCGCTCATCCTGGAGCGGCGCTCCAGCGAGGACCCCGCCGCGAAGCACCGGCTGGTCAAGGCGGTCACCTGGGGCCTGGTGCCGAGCTGGGCCAAGGACCGGGCGATCGGCAACCGCCTGATCAACGCGCGCGCCGAGACTCTCGCCGAGAAGCCGTCGTTCCGCGCGGCCTACGCGAAGCGGCGCGCGCTGGTGCCGGCGGACGGCTTCTACGAGTGGTACGCGAGCGAGAAGCGCGACGCCAAGGGCAGACCGGTCAAGCAGCCCTTCTTCATCCATGCGCCCGACCGGAGCACGCTCGCCATGGCGGGGCTCTATGAGATCTGGCGGGACCGCTCGCTGCCGGAGGACGACGACACCGCCTGGCTGTGGAGCTTCACGATCATCACGACGACCGCCACCGACGACGTCGGCCGGATCCACGACCGGGCGCCGATGCTCGTCCCGCGCGACCGCTGGGCCACCTGGCTCGACCCTGACACCGACGACAAGGACGAGCTCGCCCGTCTGCTCGTCCCCGCCGCACCCGGGGCGCTGCAGGCCTACCCGGTGTCCCGGGAGGTCAACAACGTCCGCAACAACGGCCCTCAGCTGGTGGAGCCGATCGCCCTCGAGGACGAGCCCGGCGCAGCCGAGGAGGGCGAGCAGCCGACGCTCGGTGGCCTCTGATGACGACCCTGGCCGAGGCCACGTACGACACTCCTCACGGGCCCGGGCGGCTCGTCTCGCGGCGCCCCGACCGGCCCTGGGCGACCCTCGTCCTCACCCACGGTGCCGGCGGAGGCATCGACAGCCACGATCTCGAGGTGCTCAACCGCGGGCTGCCACGCCTCGGGATCGGCGTCGTCCGCGTCGAGATGCCCTGGCGTACGGCCGGCAAACGGATCGCCCCGGCACCCTCGGTGCTCGACGCGTCGTTCACGGCGCTCGTCGACCATCTGCGTCCGCGGGTCCCGCTCGTGATCGGCGGGCGCAGCGCCGGCGCACGGGTGGCGTGCCGTCGCGCCCGGGCTCTGGGTGCGGTGGGCGTGGTGGCGCTCGCCTTCCCCCTGCACCCGCCCGGGAAGCCTGAGCGCACCCGGGTGGCCGAGCTCGAGGGGTCGGGACTGCCGACCGTGGTCGTCCAGGGTGAGCGCGACCCCTTCGGGACGCCGCCGGAGTTCCCGGCGGGCACCTCGATGGTGGTGCTCCCGGGCGCCGACCACTCCCTCAGGGTCGGCAAGCGCGCGGTCCCCGACCAGGCTGCGGTGGACGCCCTGCTCGTCGACGGCGTGCACGACTTCGTACGCCGCCGGGTCGGGCGGGCGGCTCCCGTCGGGGACTGACGCCCGGCGGACCCGTGTTGAACCCACACGGTGCCGCCCGACTGTGGCGGACGCCTCGATCCGAGGAGGATGCGTGCTCGCGACTCTGACCCGTCCGGCTCCCGCCGGGGTCATCACCCCGGTCCCGGCCGGCATCGCCGGGGTAGGCTGGACCGCGATGACCGAACCCAATGACGTAGCCGCGACGCCCGCTGACGAGGGGACGGACCGGGCCGAGGCCGGTGAGTCGGCCGAGGCGCGCACCGCCCGCTTCGAGCAGGACGCGCTGCCGTTCCTCGACCAGCTCTACTCCGCCGCGCTGCGGATGACACGGAGCCCGCACGACGCAGAGGACCTGGTCCAGGAGACGTTCGCCAAGGCGTACCAGTCGTTCCACCAGTTCCGTCCGGGGACCAACCTCAAGGCCTGGCTCTACCGGATCCTCACCAACACCTACATCAACTCCTACCGCAAGAAGCAGCGGCAACCGCAGCAGCAGATGACGGAGGAGATCGAGGACTGGCAGCTCGCCCGCTCGGCCGCGCACACCTCGAGCGGTCTGAAGTCCGCGGAGATGGAAGCCCTCGAGCACCTTCCCGACAGCGACGTGAAGCAGGCGCTGCAGCAGCTCCCCGAGGACTTCCGCTACGCGGTCTACCTCGCTGACGTCGAGGGCTTCCCCTACAAGGAGATCGCCGAGATCATGGAGACGCCGATCGGCACCGTGATGTCGCGTCTTCACCGTGGACGCAAGCAGCTCCGCGAGCTGCTCACCGACTACGCACGGGAGCGCGGCATGGTCTCAGCAGGTGACAAAGCATGAGTGACGACATCAGGCTCGGCCCCGACTGCCAGAGCGCCCTGGAGAACCTCTACCTGTTCCTCGACCACGAGATGGCCGAGGGCGACTGGGACGCCGTGCACGCGCACATCGCCGACTGCGCACCGTGCCTCTCTCAGTTCGACGTGGAGCGCATCGTCAAGGAGCTCGTCGCCCGCTCGTGCCGCGAGAAGGCCCCCGAGGTCCTGCGGGCCAAGGTGCTCACGTCCATCCGCACGACCGTGACGGTCACGCGGAGCGACCGTGGCGTCGAGCCCGGCGCGTGAGAGCGCTCGAGAAGGGCATGTCCGCCACGCTGTCGCGGACGGTCGGTGACAGCGACACGGCGCTCGCCCTCGGGAGCGGCTCGTTGCCGGTCCTCGCGACGCCTCGCACGCTCGCCTGGTGCGAGGAAGCCACCTGCGAGGCGATCGCGTCGGCGGTCGCGGACGGATCGACGTCTGTCGGGACCCGGGTCCGCCTCGACCACCTCGCGGCGAGTCCGGTCGGTGCGACCGTGACGGTCGCCGCCGCGGTGACCGCGGTCGACGGCCGCATGGTGTCGTTCGAGGTCGTCGTCATGAGCGCCGACGGCACGCTGCTGGCCGAGGGCGAGGTGCGCCGGGTCGTCGTCGACACCGACCGCTTCCTTGCCCGCGTCCGCCCGTGACCTCGGCCGCGTCGGTCGGGGCCGGACGGCTGCTCGTCCGGCCGGTCCGTCCTGAGGAGTACGCGCGCGCCGGCGAGATCGTCGTCACGGCCTACCGCAGCGAGGGCTACCTCCGGTTCTCCGACGGCTCGGAGGACCACGCCTACGCCGCCAAGCTCGCCGACGTGGCGACGCGTGCCGCGGACTCTGTCGTCCTCGTCGTCGAGCTCGACGGACGACTCGTGGGCTCGGTGACCTGGTGCACGTCGGGCTCGTCGATGCGTGAGCTCGCGACGCGCCATGACCAGGGCGAGTTCCGGATGCTCGGCGTGGACCCGGGTGCCGTGGGCCGTGGTGTCGGCACCGCGCTCATCACGTGGTGCCTCGATCGTGCACACCAGGAGGGCCTCGCCGAGGTGGTGATCAGCTCGCTGCCGGAGATGACCGCTGCGCACCGGCTCTATCGACAGCACGGGTTCGTCCGGCGTACCGACCTCGACTGGTCGCCGGTCCCCGGCACGCAGCTCGTCGGCTTCAGCCGGCCGGTCGCCTGAGACCACACACGAGAGGGCCCCGCACCGTGTGGTGCGGGGCCCTCTCGGTGTGATCAAGCGTTGGGACGCTTGCCGTGGTTCGCGGTCTTCTTGCGACGCGCCCGGCGCTTGCGGCCAGTCTTGCCCATGGGTCCTCCTCGCACTGTGCTTCTCCCATGGTCGCACGTGGGGCCGAGTGGCCCGTACGCGACCTCAGACCCCGGTGGTGCTGCGCGGGTAGATCGCGTCGACGTCGGTCATCACGTTGACGAGGTAGGGGACGCCGGACGCGAACGCCCGGTCGAGTGCGGGACCGATCTCCTTGGGGTCGGTGACCGCCTCGCCACCACCGCCGAGGGTCGTCACGATCTCGTCGTAGCGCGTCTGCGGAGCGAGGTCGGCAGCGACGTCGTAGCCGTAGAGGAACTTCATCGGCGCCTTCTCCAGGCCCCATGCCGAGTTGTTGCCGACGACCATGACGACCGGCAGGTTGTGGCGTACGAGCGTGTCGACGTCGATCAGCGACATGCCGGCGGCTCCGTCGCCGAAGAGCACGACGACCTGGCTGTCGGGTCGGGCGATCCGTGCCGCCATCGCGGCGCCGAGACCGGCGCCGAGACAGCCGTACGGTCCGGGGTCGAGCCAGCAGCCCGGGCGTGCCGGCTCGAGGAACTTGCCGGCGAAGGACACGAAATCCCCTCCGTCACCGATGACGACCGCGTCGTCGGCCAGGCGCGGGATGAGCTCCCCGTAGATGCGCGCGGGGTGGATGGGGTCGGCGGAG
>NZ_JARBCJ010000209.1:0-5653 GCF_028803055.1 Mumia sp. | reverse complement strand
CGTCCAGGCGGTGCTGCCGCCATCCCTTACCGTCGACGAGTACGACGGCGCGGCGTGGGTCGGTCTGACCCCGTTCCGGATGGCCGACATGCGACCGCTCGGACTGCCCGCCATGCCGGGCACCGCGCGCACCAGTCCGGAGACCAACCTCCGGACGTACGTGCGCGGACCGGACGGCCGGGACGGGCTCTGGTTCCTGTCCCTCGACATCGGCACCCGGGTGCTCGCTGCCCTCCTGAGGACGGCTGTCGGGGCGCCGTACCACGGTGCCGACCTCAGCGTCGAGCGCCGCAGCGACACGGTGGTCTCGACCGGATCCCGGCACGGTGGCGGGCCGTCGTACCGGCTCGAGGTCCAGGCAGGTGCCCCCGCCGAACCCGCCGATCTCGAGATTTGGCTGACCAGCCGGTGGCGCGCCTACACCCGCCATCTGGGACAGATCGTGGTCACGCCGGTGGAGCACGAGCCCTGGCCGCTGCGCGCGGCACAGGTCCGGCGACTCGACCAGGACCTCACCCGTGCAGCCGGGCTCGGGGACCTGGCCGAACCTGACACGGTCCACTTCTCTGACGGCGTGAGAAACGTACGGCTCGGTGTGCCGTCGCTTGCCGGGCGCGCCTGAGTCCACTGGACGAGAATGATCGGAGCGGTTCAGGGCACTGGGTGTTGATCCCCTGCCACCGAACGAACGATCGGAGAGGACGTCTCCTATGACCGACGAGCGCAGGCTCACCACCCGACAGGGCCACCCGGTCTACGACAACCAGAACCAGAGGACCGTGGGAGCACGGGGTCCGGCGACCCTGGAGAACTACCACTTCCTCGAGAAGGTCAGCCACTTCGACCGCGAGCGCATCCCGGAGCGTGTCGTCCACGCCCGAGGCGCCGTGGCGTTCGGCACCTTCGAGGCGACGGGGCGATGGGGCGACGAGCCGATCGAGCGATTCACGCGGGCCAAGGTCTTCAAGACCGGCAAGGTCACTGACCTGGCGATCCGCCTCTCGACCGTCATCGGCGGTCGCGACTCCAGCGAGACGGCGCGCGACCCGCGCGGCTTCGCCGTGAAGTTCTACACCGAGGACGGCAACTGGGACCTGGTCGGCAACAACCTCGGCATCTTCTTCATCCGGGACGCGATCAAGTTCCCCGACGTCATCCACTCGCTCAAGCCCGACCCGGTCACCTTCCGGCAGGAGCCGGCACGGATCTTCGACTTCATGTCGCAGACGCCCGAGTCGATGCACATGCTGGTCAACCTGTTCAGCCCACGCGGGATCCCCGCGGACTACCGGCACATGCAGGGCTTCGGGGTGAACACGTACAAGTGGGTCAACTCCGAGGGCGAGACCAAGCTCGTCAAGTACCACTGGCTGCCCCAGCAGGGTGTGAAGTCGATGACCGAGGAGGACGCGGCCAACATCCAGGCGGGCGACCTCGGGCACGCCTCGAAGGACCTCTACGACGCGATCGAGAGCGGCGACTACCCCAAGTGGGACCTTTACGTCCAGATGATGGACGACCACGACCACCCTGAGCTCGACTTCGACCCGCTCGACGACACGAAGGTCTGGCCGGAGGAGGTCTTCGAGCCCAAGCACGTCGGGACGATGACGCTCAACCGCAACGTCGACGACCACCACAACCAGAACGAGCAGATCGCGTTCGGCACCGGTGTCCTCGTCGACGGGCTCGACTTCTCCGACGACAAGATGCTCGTCGGGCGGACGTTCTCCTACAGCGACACGCAGCGCTACCGCGTCGGTCCGAACTACCTGCAGCTCCCGGTGAACTCGCCGAAGCACGCGCGTCCGCAGACGAACCAGCGCGGCGGTGAGATGAGTTATCACATCGACCTCGCCGACGGCCAGAACCCGCACGTCAACTACGAGCCGTCCACCATGGGCGGGCTGCACGAGGCGGCCAAGCCGGCCTCGAGCCAGGCATACGGTCCTGAGATCGTCGGACGGCTCACCCGCGAGCGGATCCCTCGTACGAACGACTACGCGCAGGCGGGCGAACGGTTCCGGCTGATGGAGGACTGGGAGCGTGACGACCTGGTGAAGAACTTCGTCGCGAACATCTCCGAGGCCACCCGCGAGGTGCAGGAGCGGATGGTGTGGCACTTCTTCCTCTGCGAGGACGAGCTCGGCGAGCGGGTCGGTGAAGGCCTGGGCATCACGGTCGACGATGTTCGTGGTCTAGCGCCGCTCGAGACGCAGACGCTCAACGAGGAGGAGCGGCGTCGCCTGGAGAACCTTGGCAAGAACGGCCCCCGCGACGTCGAGGGCCACACGATGACGCACTGCGTCCCCAACGAGCACGTCGTCGTCGAGCGGAGCTGAGCGACTCCTTCAGGCCGGGTGGCCTTTTGGGGTTACCGGACGGTACTGCGTACGGTCGTCCGTGGCGCGTGACCGCGCGCCACGGACGAGGAGTGTCATTTCAGATGGACAAGATCGGTGTGGTCGGGTGCGGCCTGATGGGTGCGGGCATCGCCGAGGTGTGCGCGCGGGCCGGCGCCCAGGTGGTGGCCGTCGAGTCGAGCCCTGAGGCTGCCGCGGCCGGTCGCGCGAGGATCACGAAGTCGCTGGAGCGCGCCGAGTCACGCGGACGCATCGACAGTGCCGCCGACGTGCTCGCGAGGATCAGCGTCGTCGAGGACCTCGAGGCGCTGCGTGACCGTGACCTCGTCATCGAGGCGATCGTCGAGGACGAGGCGACCAAGGTCGCGCTCTTCAAGAAGCTCGACGCGATCGTCGAGTCTCCCGAGGCGATCCTGGCGTCGAACACGTCGTCCATCCCGATCATGAAGCTCGCCGTCGTGACGTCCCGCCCGGGCCAGGTCCTCGGGATCCACTTCTTCAACCCGGTACCGGTGCTCTCGCTCGTCGAGCTGGTGCCGAGCCTGCTGACCGACGAGAAGACCACGCTCCGGGCCCGCTCGTTCGTCGAGGGCCAGCTCGGCAAGCACGCGATCCTCAGCCAGGACCGCGCGGGCTTCGTCGTCAACGCACTCCTGATCCCGTTCGTGCTGTCCGCGATCCGGATGCTGGAGTCCGGCTTCGCCACGGCCGAGGACATCGACGAGGGTCTCGTCCGCGGTGCGGCGCACCCCCAGGGACCCCTCGCTCTCGCCGACCTCATCGGTCTCGACACGACGAAGGCCGTGGCGGAGTCGCTGTACGAGGAGTTCAAGGAGCCCCTGTACGCGCCCCCGCCGCTGCTCGCGCGGATGGTCGATGCCGGTCTCCTCGGACGCAAGACCGGGCGCGGGTTCTACACGTACGAGTGACCGCGACCGGTCACTCTGACCGGTCACTCCGGGATGCGCGGCTCCGTCTGAGGCGGCGGCGCGACGGGAGTGGGGTCACCCGGGTCGGGGTCCAGGCTGGGGACGACGTCCGGCTCGATCGTGTCCGGGTCCACCGGGTCCACGGGGTCGCCGGGGCCGTTCGGGTCGATGCTCGGTGTGCTCATCACCCCATCGAACACCCGCGCTGCGGTCCGGGCAACCGTCACCCGTAGGCGGCCGAGCCGATCCGACGGGCGGCGTCTCGGACCAGCTGTTCAGCGCGTTCGGCGACCTCCGGTCGGCTGGTGATCACCGCGACCGCCGCGCGTCCGCCGCGCAGGCCGGGCACGGGCGCGGCGATGCCGTACGCACCCGGGTTCAGCTCGGCGTGCGTGGTGACGACGCCCGCCGACCGGGCGTCGGCGACGCGGGCGGGCTCGTCCGGTGCGGGTGGGCCCGAGGCGAGCGCGGCCAACCCGCCGGCGCCACGGTCGAGCGGGTCGCGGTTGCCGAGGCGGTAGGAGAACCGTGGTCCGTCGGTGGGCGGCTCGGCGACGACGGTGCTCACGGCGGCACCGGCAACCACCTCGACGAGGCTGGCGGTGGCATCGAGCTCCGTGGCCAGATCCTGGAGCACGGGCTCCGCCGCAGTGTGGAGGCGTGGGCGGGTGCGGTCGGCGAGGGTCGTGAGCGTCCTGCCCACCTGATAGCGACCGCCCGCGTCGCGCTCGACGTACCCGCTCCGTTCCAGGCTCACCAGCAGGCGATGGACGATCGACCGGTGCAGGCCAGCGCGCACGGCGACCTCCGAGCCCGTCGCACCCGGCGCGTCGGCCACCACCTCGAGCACGAGCAGCCCGCGCTCGAGCGTCTGGGACCCGCCCCCGTCCCCGGTTTGTGCAGTTCGTCCAGGTCTCGCCGTCATGATTCCTTGTCCAACTGCACAAATCGCGGACGGGACGGGCGGGAGGGCCGGGAGGGACGGGAGGGGGCGGGGAGGATGCGGCCGCGGACCTCGCCGAGGGTCACGGTGCCGGCACTCGCGCGCAGCACCACCTCGTCGCCGTCGCGCAGGAACGTACGCTCCTCCCCGCCGGCGGTCCACGGCTCGCGTCCGCCCCACGAGAGCTCGAGGAACGATCCGCGCTCCCCGCGCTCCGGACCCGACACGGTGCCGGAGGCGAAGAGGTCGCCGGTCCGCAGCGACGCGCCGTTGCTCGTCAGGTGCGCGAGCATCTGGGCGGGACTCCAGTACATCGTCCGGTACGGCGGGCGGCTCACGACCTCACCGTTGAGCTCGACCTCGAGCGCGAGGTCGTACCCGGCCGGCTCCGCGACCTGGAGGTACGGCAGCGGCGGCGGATCCTGGCTCGGCAGGGGAACGCGGGACGGCTCGAGCGCGGCCAGCGGTGTCACCCACGGTGAGACCGAGGTCGCGAAGGACTTGCCGAGGAAGGGCCCGAGCGGCACGTACTCCCACGCCTGGATGTCGCGGGCCGACCAATCGTTGAGGAGGACCACCCCGAAGACGTGCTCGGCGAAGCCGCTCGTCGGGACGGAGTCACCGAGGCGGCTCGGGGTCCCGACGACAAAACCGACCTCGGCCTCGATGTCGAGACGCGCGCTCGGGCCGAAGTCGGGCTCTGCCGCATCTGGACCCTTGCGCTGGCCCAGCGGGCGTACGACGTCGGTGCCCGAGACGACGACCGTGCCGGCGCGCCCGTGGTAGCCGACCGGCAGGTGGCGCCAGTTGGGCAGCAGCGGCTCGGCGTCGGGGCGGAAGATCCGCCCCACGTTGGTCGCGTGGTCCAGCGAGCAGTAGAAGTCGATGTAGTCGGCCACCTCGAACGGCAGGTGCAACGTCACCTCGCTGAGACGGTGCAGATGCCCGGACAGGCGCTCGGGCCCGGCGTCGTGGTCGAGGAGCGTGGCCTGGAGCCATCGCCTGATCTCGTCCCACGTGGTCCGCCCTGCGGCCATGAGCGTGTTGAGCGTCGGGCCGCCCAGGTGCCGGCCGAACCCTTCACCGTCCGCACCGCCCGCGGCGCCCGCGAGGTCGAGCACGTGGTCGCCGATCCGTACGCCGATCCGGTGCTGGCTCGACGGTCCCTCCGAGCGGAGCCCGAACACGCCGTACGGCAGGTGGTCGACGTCGTACCCGGACCCGGCGCCGCCCGGGACCCACGTCGTCGCGGCCGTCACAGGAGACCCAGCGAGCGCAGGTCCTGCACCGGTTCGTCGATGCTGCAGGACCCGAAGGACGTGAACCACGTGCGGGCCTCGGCGAGCGCCTCCGGGCCGACCGCCACCGCGTCCTCCATGAGCACCTCCGCCGACTGCTCCTCCAGGACGACGGCGACG
>NZ_JARBCJ010000208.1:0-5676 GCF_028803055.1 Mumia sp. | reverse complement strand
TCCTTGCCGCCGAAGACGCCGTAGCCGAGGCGGAAGTCGAGCGGTGTCCCCACGACCACGACGAGGTCGGCCTTGCCGAGCGCCTGGGACCGTGCCTTCGTGACGAGCAGTCGATGGCCGCGCGGGACCACCCCGCGGCCCATGCCGTTGGAGACGGCGGGGATGCCCGTCTCCTCGACGAACCGCAGAGCCGCCTCCTCGGCGCCGTCTGCCCAGACGTCCGTCCCGAGGACGAGGAGGGGACGCTCTGCCCGGGCGATCAGACGCGCCACCTGTCCGACCTGGTCGTCGTCGGGCTCGATCGTGTCGGGAAGGCTCCCGTACGCGGCGTCGGCGGGCGCCGTCGTCCGGCTGAAGAGCTGGTCCATCGGGACGTCCAGGAACGTGGGCCCCCGGTGCGACGAGCCCGCGAGCGCGAACGCCTGGTCGACCGTCGGACCGATCTCATCGGTGGTCTTGGCCGTGCCCGCCCACTTCGAGACGGTGGACACGATCGGCGGGTGGTCGAGCTCCTGGAGGCTCCCCATGCCCCACGTGTGCGTCGCCGCACGGCCGCCGATCGTGACCAGCGGCGACCCGGCGAAGTGCGCCTGCGCGATGGGGCTGACGCCGTTGGTGACGCCCGGTCCGGCCGTCAGCACGGCCAGGCCAGGCGTACGCGTGAGCTTCCCCGTCGCCTCGGCGGCGAACACCGCGGACGGCTCGTGGCGCACGTCGATGAGACGCATCGGCTGGTCGGCCTTCACCGCGGCGTCGTAGAGCGGGAAGACATGGGCACCCGAGAGGGTGAACATCGTCTCCACGCCGTGCGCGCGGGCTGCGTCGAGGGCGTGGTCGCCTCCGTGGCCCTCCCGACCCTCGGGGGCCGGAGCGTCGGGCGCGGTGGGGGTCTCAGCTGTCATGTGACCTAGGTTACCCAGGGGTAATCCTCGGTCACCGCGCGGTGGTCACCGTCCGTCGCCCGCCGGCCGTCGCGAACAGCCACGGCGTCTCGGCGCGGATCTGCTCGATCACCGCGAGCAGCAGGTCGGCGCGGTGCGGGGTGGGCGTGGCGAAGAGCGCGTCGTCGCCGACCACCTCCACGCGCCCCTTCACGCCCAGCGCGAGCTGGACGTAGAGGGCGCGGAGGAAGCGCGAGGTGTTGTACGCCGCCGGGGTCGGCCACTCACCCGGCGAGCTGCCGCGGGTACGAGGGCGACGGGTCCCCGCTCCGAGTCGAGCGAGCCACGGCTCGACGACGTTGGGTGCGACGACGTCGCGGTGCAGCACCGCCATCGCCGCGTACGCCAGCCGGTCCTCCTCGCCGTGGTGCAGCACGTGCTCGGTGGGGGAGAGCAGCCGGTCGGCCAGGACGTCGAGGAGCACCGTCAGCTCGAGCTTGTCGAAGTGCGGCGAGCGCGCGAGGGCGCCGAGCAGGTCGGCGCCGTGAGACCCGGCGTTGGCCCATCCGACGTCCGGGATCCATCCCCGCAGGTCCTTCTCGCGCACGAACCACGACGTGGCCTGGTCGCCCCAGCCCATCACGGTCGCCGCCGGCAGCAGCTGCATCTCGTTGTCGCGCACGATGATCTCGGACAGCACGAGCGCCGTGTAGGACCGCCGGAGGATCGTCAGGTCTCCCTGCGTGCCGAGTCCTGTCTGGAGGCCGGTGACGACGCCGTTGCCGAAGCCGCGCAGCAGCGCGTCGTACTCGCCGGAGTGGATCCACGTCGCCAGCAGCGGGAAGGCGATGGCGTCACGCGTGTGGGCGTCGGGGCTCGCCAGCATGTCGATCAGCTCGAGCGTGAGGTCGTTGAGTGATCGGTCGTCCGGGACATGCATCCCGGCGTCGATCACGGAACGCCAGTACGACTCGGACACGAGGACATGTTTGCACGCCGAGCGGTGCAGGCGAGACCCGGCCCACACTCGTCTCGGCAGTCAGACCGCCTCCGCCGCCCGCTGGATACGCTGGACTCCGTGCCCTCCCTCGACGACGTCGCGACTCACCAGACCAGCCTCGACGCTGCCGACATGGAGTGGCTGCACCAGCTCGTCGCCGACTGGCAGATCCTTGCCGATCTCTCGTTCGCGGACCTGGTCCTGTGGTTGCCCGATGCGGAGGGCAAAGGATTCTGGGCCGGGGCGCAGATGCGGCCCACCACCGGCGTGACGGCGCACCTCGACGACGTCGTCGGTGACTTCGTTCCCCGCAACCGCCGACCCACCATCGACGCGGCCTTCCGCCAGGGCCGCGTGGTGCGCGAGGGCGACCCGGAGTGGCGCGACGACATCCCGGTCCGGCTCGAGACCATCCCGGTACGCCGCGACGGGGCCGTCATCGCGGTGATCGCCCGCAGCACCAATCTCCTGGGAGTGCGGACGCCGAGCCGGCTCGAGCTCGCCTACCTCGCGATGGCCGACGACCTCACGGAGATGATCAGCAAGGGCGAGTTCCCGTTGCTGGGCGAGCAGTCCGACCTGTCTCACTCGCCGCGGGTGGGCGACGGGCTGATCCGCACCGACGCTGACGGCCGGGTCATCTATGCCAGCCCCAACGGCGTGTCGGCCTTCCGTCGTCTCGGCGTGACAGGGGACCTCGAGAGCGTCGACCTCGCGGAGGTCACCAGATCTCTGCTGAGCGCCCCGAACCGTCCCACCGAGCAAGCGATCCTTCCTGCGCTCACCGGACGCAACGTCACCCAGGCCGAGCTCGAGAACGGTGACGCGTCGCTGAGCCTGCGCTCGATCCCGCTCCGTTCCTCGGGGGAGCCGTCCGGCGCCCTGGTGCTGCTGCGCGACGTGACGGAGCTGCGTCGTCGTGAGCGGGAGCTGATGAGCAAGGAGGCGACGATCAGGGAGATCCACCACCGGGTCAAGAACAACCTCCAGACGGTGCAGGCGCTGCTGCGGCTGCAGGCCCGCCGGATGGACACCGGTGCCGGTCGCGAGGCGCTCGAGGAGGCGGTGCGACGGATCGAGTCGATCGCCGTGGTGCACGAGACGCTGAGTCAGGCCTTCGACGAGAAGGTCCCGTTCGACGACGTCGCCGACCGGCTGCGCACCATGGTCGCCGAGGTCGCCTCGGCAGCCAGGAGCGTCACCACGGAGCGGATCGGGAGTTTCGGGGAGCTTCCTGCCGAGGTGGCGACGCCGCTGGCCATGGTGCTCACCGAGCTGATCCAGAACGCCGCCGAGCACGCCTTCGGAGAAGAGGAGCGTGGCCACGTCGTCGTCGAGGCGCACAGGCGCGGTGACCGGCTCGACATCGCGGTCCTGGACGACGGGGTCGGACTGCCCGCGGGGTTCGACCCCCGCGGGACGACGAGTCTCGGCGTCTCGATCGTCGCGACCCTCGTGGAGTCCGAGCTCGGGGGAGTGCTGTCCTTCGGCCCACGGCATCCGGCGACCGGCGGTGGTGGCACGCGCGTGCGCATCCAGGTGCCGCTCGGGGGACGCTGACGGACGAAGGCCCCGTCCCGCGGTTGGCGGGTACGGGGCCTCGGTACGAAAAGGTGCAGCAGCCCGGTGAAGGGCGCGGGGTCAGGCGGTGCGGATCCGGGCACGCGCGGTGCGACGCTTGAGTGCGCGGCGCTCGTCCTCGCTCATGCCACCCCAGACGCCGTGGTCCTGACCGGACTCCAGCGCCCACGTGAGACACTGCTCGCGGACGTCGCAACGGCGGCACACCACCTTGGCCTCCTCGACCTGCGAGATGGCCGGCCCCGTACTCCCGATGGGGAAGAAGAGTTCCGGATCCTCGTCGAGGCACGCAGAGTGGTGACGCCAGTCCATGGCGAAACGTCCTTTCTTCTGACCGCGGGAGGGCGCGATCTTAGGTTTGTGAATCACTTCACGATCGGGGGCGGAAGCCTACTAGTCCCTTACCGTAGGTGAGGGGGTTCTGGGCGTCCGATCTGTTTGTCCTGCGCCCGGAGGAAAACACCGTGAAACCGGCGCTGAACAGCAGCAATAAGATCGTCGCAATAAACGCCGGTTAACACAAGGGCAATCCGAACGAAGGAGCCTGTTCCGTGGGTCACACCACACCTGGGCGGACAGTCAGGATCGTCGCCGCCGTCCTCCTCGTGGCCGTCGAGGGGCTGGGGCTCGCCGTCTTCGCCACGCTCGACCTCCTGGACCTGCACGCCGACCGCGCCGTCCTGGCGATCGGGACCTCGCTGTTCCTGTTCGCCTACGCCGGTCTGCTCCTGGCCTCCGCGCGCGGACTGTGGCGCCTCCAGACCTGGGTGAGGGCACCCATCGTGTTCACGCAGCTCATCCAGCTCGGCCTGGCGTGGAACCTCCGTGAGGCTGCCCCGCCGCTGTCCGGGCTCTTCGCCGTCGTCGCCGGTGCCGTCTTGTGGGGCATCCTGTCGCCGGGGACGAGCCGGATCCTCGCGGCCGTCGACGAGGAGTCGCGCGCCTCTCAGCAGTGACGCGTGTGGTTCAATGGGCTTCGGGTCACCCCCTCTCCACCGCTCCCGCGGCCAGACCGGCCGTGTGCGGGGCTCCGGTTCCCGGTCCCGTTCCTGACCGGCCGTCCTCTGCGCGGCACTCTGGTGCCGTCGTGGACGTGCTTTCACCCTTCTTCCCAGTGAGGTTCTGTCGTGGTTGCCGAATCAGTCGACCGTCTCCCCTTCCCGTCGCAGCACGTGGGAGACCCGGTTTTCGACGTACACCGCGGCGGCAAGATGGAGATCGCGGCGACCGCCCCGCTGCGCGACGCCCACGACCTCTCGCTCTCCTACACTCCCGGGGTCGCCCGTGTGTGCGAGGCCATCGCCGCGGACCCCTCCGTCGCCGACGACTACACCTGGGTCCCCAACACGGTCGCGGTGGTCACCGACGGCTCGGCGGTCCTGGGACTCGGTGACATCGGGCCGACGGCGTCCCTGCCGGTGATGGAGGGCAAGGCGATCCTGTTCAAGCAGTTCGGCGGGGTCGACGCGATCCCGCTGGCGCTCGACGTGCGTGATCCCGGCGACTTCGTCGACACGGTCGCCCGGATGGCGCCGAGCTTCGGCGGCATCAACCTCGAGGACATCGCTGCTCCCCGCTGCTTCGAGATCGAGCGCGCGCTCCAGGCGCGGGTGGACATCCCGGTCTTCCACGACGACCAGCACGGTACGGCGATCGTCACCCTGGCGGCGCTGCTCAACGCCCTGAGGCTCACGGGTCGGAGGGTCGAGGACACCAAGGTCGTCATCTCCGGGGCCGGCGCCGCCGGTGTCGCGATCGCCCGGATCCTCCAGGCCAGCGGTGTCCGCATGCTGGCTGTGGTCGACCGCCGTGGAGTCATCCACCGCGGCAGGACAGACCTCACGCCGATCAAGGCCGAGCTCGCCTATGAGACGCGCGAGTGGGGTCGCACAGGCCAGCTCTCCGACGCCCTCGACGGCGCCGACGTGTTCATCGGCGTGTCCGGCGGCACCGTGGGGGAGTCGGCGATCGAGCGCATGGCGGAGGACGCGATCATCTTCGCGCTGGCCAACCCGACGCCCGAGGTCCACCCCGACATCGCGCGCCGCCACGCCCGCGTGGTCGCGACCGGTCGCTCCGACTACCCCACCCAGAGCAACCACGTCCTGGCGGTCCCCGGGGTCTTCCGCGGGGCGCTCGACGTGCGTGCCTCGCGGGTGACCGAGGGCATGAAGGTTGCCGCCGCGCGGGCGCTGTCGGACCTTGTCGGCGACG
>NZ_JARBCJ010000207.1:0-5679 GCF_028803055.1 Mumia sp. | reverse complement strand
TGTGTCCACAACGCGGGCCGTTCTCAGATGGCAGCCGGCTTCGTCCGGCACCTCGCCGGCGAGTCCGTCACCGTGCTGTCTGCCGGCTCCGAGCCTGCTGACCGGCTCAACCCTGTCGCCGTGGCAGCCATGGCCGAGCTCGGCATCGACATCGCCCAGAACCAGCCGCGGCTCCTCGAGACGACCGACGTCCGGCGCGCCGACGTCGTCGTCACCATGGGGTGCGGCGACACGTGCCCCGTCTATCCCGGCACCCGGTACGAGGACTGGGTGCTCGACGACCCCGCGGGACGCACCCTCGAGGAGGTCCGCCCGATCCGGGACGAGATCCGTGCCCGGGTCCGACGACTCGTCGAGAGCCTCGAGCCGGTCGACTGAGCGGAGGCGTCAGTCGACGCCGAGGTCCACGAGACTCTCGGCCACGAAGTCGCCGAGCTCTCGATGACCCGCAGGTGTCAGGTGGAGCCCGTCGTCGAGGTAGGGCAGGTCGAGCCCGACCGTCGAGACGTACGCCGCCCCGGCCCGGCCCGCGAGCAGCGCGAGCTGGGCGTCCACCCGCCGCGCCCCCCGTTCGCGGGCCGGCGCGGCGGCGGGCCCGACCACGACCACGGGCGGACCCTGCACGGACCTCATCACGCGCTCGAAGCCGGCCCGGACCGCCTCCGGCGTCTGGTCGACGTCGTTGAGCCCTCCTGCGATCACCACCAGATCCGCTCCGCCGGCCACGGCACGGGCAGCACGGGCGGCGAACCACGAGCCGTCGCACGGGCTCGCGGACCGGCTGAAGCCCGAACCGGAGAACGCGTCGACGTGGACCTGCCCCGACAACCGGGATGTCCAGGCGTCGCCGGCATCGTCCAGACCGAGCCCGGCGGACCAGGAGTCGCCGATCACGACGACCCGCTTCCCGGCGGGGGCGCCGACGACCCGGCGTGCCTCGGACTGCGACGTGAACCGCTCGCACCGCACGGCGTCGGCCCGGCTCTGCCCGAGGTCGGTGAGGAACGCCGCGCTGATCGTCAGGAGGAGCAGAACCACGGCCAGACGCGCCCGCCAGGAGACGTCCAGCAGACGTGGTCGGGCGACGCGACGTGCTCTCACCACCCCATGATCACTCCCCGCGGCGCCGAACGGTGAGAACCTGCGGAACAGATCAGGCCACGTAGACCTTCCGCAGCCGCTCGCGCACCTCCCACACCGTGCGATCGCCGGCGTGCAGGCGTACGGCGACTCCGGGTCGCAGCTCGAGGGCGCTACGGTCCTCGAACCGTACGGTCGCGTCCCCGGACAGCACCACGAACACCTCGTCGACCTCGGTGTCACGGACGGTGCCGGCAGTCATCTCCCAGATCCCGACCTCGGTGTCCCCGAGCGCAGCGAGTACGGCCGAGGCCGTCTGTGGCACCCCTGCGACGACGTCGCTCGGGTCGAGCGCGTCACCGGTGAGCGCGTGCGTCCGCACGTCGACGGAGACGACGCGGTCGTCGACGGGATCCATGTCTCTCACCCGCCCGTGAACGTCGAGGCGACGGCGGCGTTGTCGTCGCCCGAGCGGCGCAGCACCGCCCACACCACCGCGAGCGCAGCGAGTGTGAGGAGCAGCATCACGGTCGACACCGCGGCGATCTCCGGCCGCAGCCCGACCTTGAGCGACCCGAACACATAGACCGGCCACGGCGTGTAGCCGGGGACCTGGATGAACGAGGCGACGATCGTGTTGTCGAGGCTCAGCGTGAACGCCATCAGGGCGCCGGCGAAGATGCCGGGCCAGGCCAGCGGCATCGTGACCTGACGGAACCTGTTCCACGGGTTCGCGTACAGGTCGGCCGCCGCCTCCTCGATCTGCTCGTCCATCCCCCGCATGCGCGCCCGGACGATGAACGTGACCACGGCGAGCGCGAGCGAGGTGTGCACGATGACGAGCCGCACCATCCCGTTGTTGACGACCGAGAGCCCGCCGTCGGTCCCGAGCGTCACGAGCCACGGCAGGATCGCGATGCCGTCGATGACCTCCGGCGTGATCAGCGTGACCGCGAGCAGCGCGGTCAGCAGCCCCGCCCACCGGGCGCCGGACCGGGCGCGGGCGAGCGCGACACCGCCCACCGTCCCGAGCACGGTGGCCACGAGCGACGCGAGCACCCCGGAGACCAGCGACGTACGGACGGCGTTGCCGATGACCGGGTTCTCCCAGGCCCGCGTGTACGCGTCGAACCCGAAGCTGTCCCAGGCGCCGAGGAGTCGGCCGGTGTTGAACGAGTAGACGACGATCACGAGGATCGGCAGGAAGAGGAACACGAAGACCAGCACGCCGAGCACCGCGAGCGCGAGGTTCACCGGATCCGTACGGCGACGAGTGGCGCTCACGGCGTCACCTCCAGGTTCAGGTGGCGGGCTCGTCGTATGACCGCCCGTACGAGCAGGAAGGCCGCGGCGGCAAGCACCACCGTCAGCAGCACGAACACCATCAGCGTGACGGCCATCGCCGCCCCGAGCGCCCAGTTCTGGGCCGACGTGAACTGGCGTGCCACGACCTGGCCGATCATCGTGCCGCGAGCGCCGCCGAGCACCGACGCGGTGAGGAAGTCGCCCATCAGCGGGATGAACACCAGGAGGCAACCCGAGGCGATCCCCGGCAGCGTGTCGGGGACGGTGACGGAGAAGAAGGTCCTCCACCGTCCGGCGCCGAGGTCGCGGCTCGCCTCCCGCTGGCTCGGGTCGAGCCGCTCGAACACGACGTACAGCGGCAGGATCATCAGCGGCAGGTAGTTGTAGACGACGCCGAGCTGGACGGCCCCACGCGTGTAGAGGACGTCGAGCGGGCCGCTCAGGATGCCCAGCCACTGGAGTGCGTCCGACGCCATGCCGTTCGGCGACAGGATGATCTGCCAACCGAGCGTCCGGACCAGGAAGTTCGTCCAGAACGGCACGAGCACGAGGGCGAGCAGGAGCGGGCGCCAGCGCGGGTCGACCTTGACGGCCATCCAGTACGCGAACGGGACGCCGACCAGGAGGCACAGCAGCGTGCCGGTGGCGGCGATCCTCAGCGTTGCCCAGAACGTCGACATGAAGACGCCGTCGAGGACCTCGGCGTACCGGTCGAACGACAGGTTGTCCATGGAGACGGCGGTGAAGAGGTCGGGCTTCTCGCCGAACGAGTACCAGACGACCAGCGCCAGCGGGGTGAACACGAAGAACGCCAGCCACGCCCACACGGGGAACGACAGCCAGGCGCTCGTCGCGCGGGGACGGAGTCGCGACATCGTCCTCATCCCGCCTTCGCCTGGACGTGCTCGAGGATCGCGGTGAGACGGTCCTGGGCATCGCTCAGCGTGGCCGGCGTGAGTCGCGAGACCACCGCGTCCGACGGGAAGATCAGGTCGAGCATCTCCAGCTCCCACTCCTCGGCGAGGTCCCGTTGGCCGGTGATCCCGGTCGGGTAGCCGTTCCAGTCGACCTCGCCGATCGCGGTCTCGGGGTCGAGCATGAAGTTGATGAACGCGTGCGCGGCGTCGACGTGCTGCGCGCCCCGCGCGATCGCCCAGGTGTCGACCCACAGGTTCGCGGTCGGCGTCGGGTAGACGAAGCGCCACCGGTCGGGGTCGTCGGACTCGGAGAAGGCGAGCCGGGCGTCGCCGTTGTACATCTGCAACAGCGCGAGCTCGTTCTGGACGACGCTCTGCGTCGGTGCCGAGTTGAAGGCCCGTACGTGCGGGGCGAGCCGGCTCGTCAGGTACGCCTCCGCCGCGTCGAGCGCCTTCGGATCGGTCGTGTTCGGGTCGATCCCCTCGGAGCCGAAGTAGATCGAGGCGACCTCCCACGGGTCGTCGAGCAGCGACACGGAGCCGCTCGCCTGCCCCGCGGCGAGATCGAGGAAATCGCGCCACGAGGTCGGGTTGCCGTCCACCTTCGTCGTGTCGTAGGCGAAGCCCGTCGTCCCCCACGCCTTCGGGACGGCATGGGTGTTGCCCGGGTCCCAGGGTTGGTCGACGAACGCCGTCTCGAGGTTCGCGATGTTCGGGATCAGACGGTGGTCCAGCGGGGACAGGAGGTCGTTCGCGACCATCATCGGGACGAACTGGCCCGACGGGACGAGGACGTCGTACCCGCTGGTCCCCCGGCTCGCGCCGATCTTGGCGATCATCTCCTCGTTGGAGGCGAAGCTGTCGACCTGGACGGTGATGTCGTGCGAGCTGCGGAACGCGCGGATGTTGTCCGGGCTCTCGTAGTCGCCCCACGAGTAGACGTTGAGCCGGTCCTCGAGGGTTCCGTCGGGCACGGCGGTGGTCGCCATCGTGCGGCTGCCGCTGCACCCGAGCAGCGTCGCGGTGCCGATCGCCGCAAAGCCGCCGAGCAGCGCCCGCCTGCTGATCCGCCCCGCCTCGGCGCGCGGTGCGAGAACCCGCACCGTGGCGGGCGGGCGTCGGCGGGTCATCCCTGCTCTTCCGCGAACACGTGGACGGCGGACGGCTCCCACGTCGCCCAGACCGTCGACCCGGTGGCGAGCGCAGGCGACGTGGACGCAGGGGTCCTCGCCAGCACCTCCCGGCCTTCCTCGCCGAGCACGACGTGCTGCACGACGTCGCCGAGGAACGACGTGCTGGCGAGCGTGCCGGCGACGACGTTCGGCGCACCCACCACAGGCTCGTCGGCCGTCACCGTCACAGCCTCGGCGCGCACCGCGACGCGTGCCGCGACGCCGTCGTCCATGCCGTCGAGCGCGGACGACTCGGGCACGAAGGTGACGCCGTCGGCGATCACGGCACCGTCCTTCACGATGCCGTCGGCGAAGTTCTGGGTGCCGATGAACCCCGCGACGAACGCCGTCGCGGGCGCGCCGTACACCTCCTCCGGCGTCCCGACCTGCTCGATCCGGCCGGCGTTCATCACCACGATCCGGTCGCTCATCGACAACGCCTCGGCCTGGTCGTGGGTGACGAACACGAAGGTGATGCCGACCTGGCGCTGGATCAGCTTGAGCTCCACCTGCATCTGCTCGCGCAGGTTGCGGTCCAGCGCCGACAGCGGCTCGTCGAGCAGGAGCACGTCGGGTCGGTTCACGATCGCGCGGGCGAGCGCGACACGTTGCTGCTGGCCGCCGGACAGCTTCTTCGGGCGCCGTTCGGCGTAGTCGCTCATCCGGACCAGCGCGAGCGCCTCGCGGACCCGCTCCGCGATCACGGCCTTGGCGAGGCGCGGCTGGCCCGCCCGCCGCTGGCGCAGGCCGTACGCGACGTTCTCCGCGACGGTCATGTGCGGGAACAGTGCGTACGCCTGGAAGACGGTGTTGACCGCGCGCCGGTTCGGGGGCACGCCGACGACCGACGTCCCGGAGAGGAGGACGTCACCCTCGTCCGGCTCCTCGAACCCGCCGATCACCCGCAGCAGCGTCGTCTTGCCACAGCCCGACGGTCCGAGGAGCGAGAGGAACTCCCCCTCGGCGATGTCGAGGTCGACTCCGTCGACGGCGGTCACCGTGCCGTACGTCTTGCGGATCCCGCTCAGCGAGACCGTGGTGGTGGTCATGCGTACCCTTCCGTGTTCCCGTGTCAGCCCCCGCTGGTCGAACCCGCCGCGATCTAGGAGTCGAACCCGAGCCCTGCGGCGTCCAGGGCGCGGAGCCAGATGTTGCGGTGGCCTTCGCGGTGGTCCGCACGGTCCAGCGACCAGCGGGTGAGGTTG
>NZ_JARBCJ010000206.1:0-5701 GCF_028803055.1 Mumia sp. | reverse complement strand
ACGTCGATGCCCGGCACCAGGATGAACGCCGCCTTGCCGCCGAACGCCGCGCGGCGTCGTGCGATCTCCTCTTCGAGGATCTCGAGGCCGCGGACGGTTCCGGCGATGGCGTACTGCGAGCCGCGGAGGTTGTAGTTCACGATCTCGAGGAACTCGCCGGACTCCTGCGACACACCCTCGACGAACGCCGCGACGTCGGAGTCCGCCAGCCCGATCTGGCTCGGGCGGATGGCGGCCAGGCGGTAGTCGCTCCGGCCCTCGGCGTCGCGGGGGACCAGCGCGTGCATCACCGATCCACGCTGGAACACGACCTCGATCACGGCCTCGAGGCTGATCACGCCCGAGACGGCCGACAGCGCGTTGTACTCACCGACCGAGTGGCCCGCCAGCACCGCGTCCTCGACGAACGCGCCGGCCTCACGGAGCTCGGCGATCTGCGCCGAGCCGAGGACGGCCATCGCGACCTGGGTGAACTGCGTGAGGAACAGGACGCCGTCGGGGTGCCGGTGCGTGACGCCGTCGGCGACGACCACGGTCGGGTTGTCCTGGACGACGGTCAGGATGGAGAAGCCCAGCGCCGTACGGGTGTGGGCGTCGGCGCGGTCCCAGATCTCCCGCGCGGCCTTGCTGCGCCGGTATCCCGCCATGCCCATGCCCGGGTGCTGGATGCCCTGGCCGGGGAACGCGTAGGCCGTGCGGGGCGCGGCGATGCGCGCGGTGGCTGCGAGCACGAGCTCGCCCTCGCTGCGGCCGGTGATCTCGAGGATCTCCGCGCCGGCGTCGAGACCGGTACGCACGGCCGTCAGGTCTACCGTCGCGCCCAGCCGGACGGGCGCCAGGAACCGTGTCGTCCAGCCGTCCACGCGGCGGTCACCGAGCATCTGCTGCGCGGTCGCCGAAAGCCACATGCCGTGGACGATCGGATCGCCCAGGCCGGCCAGGCGGGCGGCGGCGACGCTGGTGTGGATCGGGTTGTGGTCACCGGTGACCGCGGCGAACGCCCGCATGTCGGTGGGGGCGACGACCGACCGTTTCGCCCGCGTACGACGCGGGGTGTCGGTCACGGCGCCGCGCGCCGCGCCACCGGCGACGACGGGGTCGCCCAGGTCGGCGGCGCCGGTGCGGCCGCGGATCGCGAAGCGCTCGCGCAGGGTCGCGAGCTCGTGGGAGTCCGTGCACACGTCCACGTCGATGGTCACGACGCGGCCGACGCCTGCGTCCTCGACCCCGACGAGGCGCGCCTCGACGCTCAGCGCGGCGCCGCCGTGCGGAAGGTCGTCAGCGAGCCGGATCGCGTGGTCGAGATGGACGAGGTCGAGCATGCCCTCCACGACGTCGACGTCGGAGCCCGGTGCGCGGGTGCCGGCGAGGACGGCGAAGACGGCAGGCCAGGCGAGGCCGACCAGCGCGTCGGGTGCGGGGCGACCGCTGCGAGCGACGGCTCCGCCGGTGACGGCGGCGTGGTCGGAGCCGAGGTCGCCCGACCAGCGCACGGTCGTACGGGCGACGCCGTCCCGCGCCTGCGGCAACGAGCCGCCCCCGGCGACCTCGACGAGGCAACGCATCGCCGCCACGGCGCTGTCGGCGGTGACGACCGGGGCACCGCCGTCGGCGGCGTCGGCGACCTGGATGCGGACCGACAGCGAGCGGGTGCCGCCGAGCGGCACCTCCAGCACGGCGTCGGGGCCGTCGGTGCGCAGGACCGCTCCGGTCTCGGCGTGCTCGGCACGCGAGGGGTCGACGATGACCCAGTCGACGCCGAGACGGTGGACAGGGTTGCGGACCGTACGGCCAGCCCAGCTCACGTCGGGCGCGGCCAGGACCAGCCCGAGCACGTCGTCGGCGGCGTCGACGCGGCGACGCCCGGCGACGCGCGACTCGAGCGCACCGGCGGTCAGGACGTCGTCGACCGTCTCGTCCTCGAAGCGGCGCAGCAGGTCGGCGACCGGCTCGTCGACACGGGTGATCCCGCCGACGGCGACGGGACCGGGGATGACGCAGACCGCGTCGGCGCCGTAGCGCGCGTCATGGGCCTGCCACAGGGAGTCCGACCGGTACCAGCGGCGTACGTCGGCGTCGAGGACGGGCACGAACGGCACCGGCTTCCCCGGACGGCGGCACACCTCGACGAAGAAGGGGACGTCGCCGGGGTGGAGCGTCACCTCGATGGCACGCGGGTAGGCGGTCAGCAGCGTGCCGATCGCGGCGTGCGGGTCACCGACCGACTCGGCGTCGGCGAACAGCGTCGGGATCTCGCCGTGGTCCTCGTCGGAGAGGCGTGCCTCGGCGCGCTGCACCATGGCGTGGAAGCGGTCGCGCAGCGTGACGTCGAGCCAGTTCTCGGCGCCGGCGCCGGTGATCTCGTTCTCGCCCGGCTCGGCGCCGGCGAGCTCGGCGTAGCGTGCGAGCCACGCGGCGTACGTCATCGTCGTGACGTCACCGAAGTAGGGCTTGGCGGTCGCTGCGATCGCGGCGATGATCTCGTCGCGCCGGGCGGCCACGGCGTCGGCGTCTCCCGCGACCTCGTCGATGATGCGGCCCGCCCGCGAGGCGGCGTTGTCGATCTCGTGGATGTCGGCGCCGAGCTGGCTGCGCCCGGACGCCATGCCGGCGACGGCGCGGCCCGCACCGACCCAGTCCGGGGTGCCGGGTGTGTCGACGAGCAGCTGCTTGACCTGCGGAGAGGTGGTGGCCTCGCGGGCCGCCATCGCCGCGGTGCCGACGAGGATGCCGTCGAGCGGCATCGCCGGGTAGCCGTGGCGTCGCGCCCAGGCGCCGGTGAGGTAGGCCGACGCCGACTGCGGGGTGCCGATGCCGCCGCCGACACAGACGACGACGTTGTCCTGGGCCCTCAGCTGCGCATAGGTGGTGAGGAGCAGGTCGTCCAGGTCCTCCCACGAGTGGTGGCCGCCGGCCTTGCCGCCCTCGACGTGGACGACGACCGGGGTCGGCGCCGCCTCACGGGCGATCGCCAGCACCTCGCGGATCTGCTTGACGGTGCCGGGCTTGAAGACGACATAGGAGATGCCGGCCTCGCGGAGCTCGTCGACCAGGGCGACGGCCTCGGGGAGCTCGGGGATGCCGGCGCTGACGACGACCGCGTCGACGGCGGCACCGTTGGCCCGCGCGCGCTGGACGAGACGCTGCTGACCCAGCTGCATCTTCCAGAGGTAGGGGTCGAGATAGAGCGCGTTGAACGCGAAGGTACGGCCCGGGTCGAGGAGGCCCGTGAGCTCCTCGACGCGGTCGGTCAAGATGCCTTCGGTGACCTGCCCGCCGCCGGCGAGCTCGGCCCAGAATCCGGCGTTGGCGGCGGCCGCGACGATCGGAGCGTCCACGGTGGTCGGCGTCATACCCGCGAGCAGGATGGGAGAACGTCCGGTGAGACGCGTGAAGCGGGTCTCCAGCACGGTTCGGCCGTCGGGCAGCGTCACCGGCTTCGGGGCGTACGCCGACCAGGGGGTGGCTCGCCGCGGGGCAGCGCCGGGCGTGGTGAGGGTGCGCTGTCCGCGCCGGGTGGCGGGAGCGACGACGCCGACACCACGCGCCGTGGCCTCGTAGCCGGCGAGCATCGAGGCGAGGTCACCCGGACCGAGGTCGAGGATCCACTCCGCGCCGGTGTCGAGGGCAGACTCCAGGTCGCCGACCCAGTCGCCGGGGGCGATGACGGCGCGCGTGGCAACGTCACGGGACCAGTCGGGGTCGAGGCCGCAGGCGGTGGCCCACTCGGCGACGAGGTCGCCGGCCTCGGCCAGGCGGTGGTGGTGGAAGGCGGCGCGCGGCTCCAGCACCTCGAAGACGGGGGAGAACGGCGTGCCGCCGGTGAGCTTGCGGTCGCGGAGCGACGCCTGCGTCTGCGCCTCGCGCTCGAGGTGACGCTTGATCGTCACCAGGTCGTCGGCCGGGCCACTGAGGACGACCGAACGGCGGCCGTTGCGCAGGGCGACGTCGACGTCGACGTCGCTGACCTCCGCGAGCAGGCGCTCGACCTCGGCAGGGTCGACCCGCCGTACGGCGAGCATGGTGTCGCCGAGCAGGCCGCGGCGCTGGGCGGTGAGCTGGACGGCCGCGCCGACCAGACGGGCCAGGGCGAGGACCTCGGACGCGTCTCGTCCGGCCACAGCCTCGGCGGCGAGGACGCCCTGCGAGTGGCTCACGACCGCGGTGGGAGCGCTGGTCGCGGGGTCGAGACCCTGCAGGCGCAGCGCCTCGACGCCGGCGAGCTGGGCGAGGAGGATGCCGGGGACGGACACGGCGGGCTGGGCCAGCAGGTCGGTGTCCGGGGCGGGGGGTGCCTCGTCGCTGGCGGCCGACTCGGCGACCGCGAGCGCGTCGGCCCACTCCAGCGGGGTGAACGGCAGCGGGATGCGGGAGATCTCGGGGAGCACCGGCGTGAGCAGGCGCTCGGCGCCCGCGCAGGTCGCGTGCAGCTGCGGACCCAGCGCGTAGGTGCGCAGGAGGTCGCTCAGCGGCTCGAGCCACGGGCTTCCCTGACCTCCGAAAGCGAGGGCGTACGGGGTCGCGTCGTTGAGCGCGTCGACCAGCCGGGTGCGGTGGTCGTGCGTCGTCGTCCGGGTGGTCGGGGTGTCGATGATCGTCACGAGTCCCTCGAGCCTTCCTGGTGGTGCGCGGTCGGGGCAGCCCTCATCATGACCCAAACATGAGGGAAGCCTCAACATTTACCTGAGGACTACCTCATGTTTTTCTCCGATCGGTCGGCCGCCGATCCCTGCTGCCCGTGGAGCAGGCGGAGGCTGCGACGGCCGGATATGAGGTGTGTCACACTTCGGCGCATGACGTCGTACGACTACGTGGTGGTGGGCGCGGGGAGCGCGGGTGCGGTCGTGGCCGCCCGGTTGACCGAGGACCCGTCGGTGACGGTGCTCCTCCTCGAGGCGGGCCCGCCGGCCGACGCCGACGAGATCCGGATCCCGGCGGCGTTCTCGACTCTCTTCAAGACCCGCTGGGACTGGAACTACACGACCACCGCCCAGAAGCAGCTGCACGGGCGGCGCGCCTACTGGCCGCGGATGAAGGCCCTCGGCGGCTGCTCCTCGATGAACGCGATGATCTACATCCGCGGCAATGCCCTGGACTACGACACGTGGCGCGACGCGTACGGCGCCGACGGCTGGGGCTACGAGGACGTCCTGCCCTACTTCGTGCGGGCCGAGGGCAACACCCGCCTCTCCGGGCCCTACCACGGGACCGACGGGCCGCTGCGGGTCGAGGACCGCGTCTTCACCCACGAGCTCACCGCGGCGTGGGTCGACTCGGCGGTCGACTCGGGTTTCGCGCGCAACGACGACTTCAACGGTGCCTCGCAGGAGGGCGCCGGGCTCTATCAGGTGACCTGCCGCAAGGGCCGTCGGTGGTCCGTCGTCGACGCCTATCTCCAGCCCGCGATGGACCGTCCCAACCTCACGGTCCTCACCGGAGCGCTGGCCACGCGCGTCGTCGTCGAGGACGGCAGGGCCACCGGGGTCGCGTACGCGGTCGCCGGGACGGAGCAGGTCGCACGGGCCGAGCGCGAGGTCGTCCTGTCGGGCGGCGCCGTCAACAGCCCACAGCTCCTCATGCTGTCGGGCATCGGCCCCGCGACACACCTGCGCGAGCACGGCATCGACGTGGTCGCCGACCTGCCGGGAGTCGGCGCAAACCTGCACGACCCTCCGGCGGTCCCGCTGATCTGGACGACGCG
>NZ_JARBCJ010000205.1:0-5735 GCF_028803055.1 Mumia sp. | reverse complement strand
CGCGTAGGCGGCGGCCATCTCGACGTTGGGAACGGGCGCGTATCCGAGCGAGACGACCGCCACGCTGGGGTCGTACCGCTTCGCGGCGGTGTCGGAGATGCCGGCCTTGCGCGCCGCGTCGATCGTCTTCTGGCCTCCGTCGTCCATCACGTCGTAGGTGAGGTCGACGAAGGCGGTGTTGACCGAGTCCTTGGTCGCGGCCTCGAGGGAGACAGGCCCGAAGGACTTGCCGCCCGAGTCACCCTGGTTCTCGATCTCGGCGCCGTTCTCGAGGCGCAGCGGCGACGAGCCGTTGAGCTGCGTCTTGAGGCTGTAGCCGTCGCTGAGCGCTGCCGCCACCGCGAACGGCTTGAACGACGATCCCGGCTGCGACCCGAGCATCGCCCAGTTGAGCTGGCTCTTGAGGTAGTTGGAGCCGCCGTACATCGCGCGCAGCGCACCGGTCGCGGGATCGACGGAGGACAGCGCGACGTTGAGCTGCTTGAGGCCGTCCGGCTTCATCTCCTTGACCGTCTCGACGGCCGCCTTCTGCGCCTTGTAGTCGAACGTCGTGACGACCTTGAGACCACCGCCGGTGATCTGGGCGTCGCTGAGGCCCTCCTGCTTGAGCTGCTGCTCGGTGAGCCGCAGGAGGAAGCCCTTGGTGCCGCCGAAGCGGTTCGACTCCGCCTTCTTCTTCACCTTGGGGAGCTTGGCGGAGTACGACGCGAACTCGTCGGAGGTGATCGCCCCGGTCTTCTCCATCCCGCCGAGCACGTAGGTGTAGCGCGACATCAGACGATCGCGGTCGTCCTCGTCGTAGGGGTCGAAGGCGCTCGGGTTGTTGATGACCGAGGAGAGGAGGGCGGCCTGGGGTGCGGTCAGCTTTGCTGCCTTGTGGCCGAAGTAGGTCTGCGACGCCGCCTCGACGCCGTACGCGCCGTTGCCGAAGTAGATCGTGTTGAGGTAGCCCTCGAGGATCTCCTCCTTCGACATCTGGTTGTGCACCTTGATCGAGAGGAACGCCTCCTTGACCTTGCGGGCCATGGTGCGTTCCTGCGTCAGGTAGAGGACCTTGACGTACTGCTGGGTGATCGTCGATCCGCCGGAGGTCGTCTCCGACGTCGCGTTGTTACGCAGTGCGCGCGCGATGCCCTTGAAGTCGAGACCCTGGTTGGAGTAGAAGCTGCGGTCCTCGGCGGCGATGACGGCCGACTTGATCGTCTCCGGCATGTCCTCGAAGTCGATCGAGGTCCGGTTCTGGGTCTGGAAGTCGCCGATCTTGTGCTTGCCGTCGGAGTAGTAGACCTTCGTGGTCTGCGTGAGGAACTCCGCGTTGGCGCTCGGGATCGCCACCGACCGATAGGCGAAGTAGAGACCCGCGATCGCCAGGACGAACAAGATCACGCCGGTGATCAGCGCCCACTTCACGATGCGGCGCCACAGCGGCTTCGTCGCCTTGTCGCCCTCACCAGCCGGGTCGGCGCGACGGGCGCGGGAACCACTCGAAGAGGGCTCGGCCCTCCGCGAGCGTGGGGTCACGGGTCGGCCGTGCGACTGGTCCGCCACGCGTCGTACTCCTCAAGTGTTGCTTCCGGGGGAGGGACCTGCCCTGAGTGCAGGCAAGGCCGTCAGGACCACGTACGAGACGCGACCCACCGGCCAAGTGTGCCCAATGGGTGGGTCGATCCAAAACCCCACCGCCGTCCCAGCGCAGGTTGACATCAGTTCGATGTATCGGCACGATATATCTCGTCGTCGCCTCACTGCCTCGACGTGAGCGTGGAGAGGAGTTGTCGTGGCCAGGCGCGGAGCTGCACTCGAGTTCGCCGTTCTGGGGCTGCTCCACGACACGCCGATGCACGGTTACGAGCTCCGCAAGGAGCTCAATGCCCTTCTGGGGTGGTCGAGGGTGCTGTCGTACGGCACGCTCTACCCCTGCCTCAAGGCACTCGGCAAGAAGGGCTACATCGTCGCCGACGAGCCTGCCGACACGGCAGCGAACCGGGGACGACGGGGCAAGATCGTCTATCGCCTCACCGCTGAGGGCAAGGAGCACTTCGCCGACCTGCTGGCGGCGCCGGGCCCCTCGTCATGGGAGGACGAGACCTTCGGCATCCACTTCGCTTTCTTCGCGCGCACGGACTCCCGGACCCGTGTGCGCATCCTCGAGGGACGACGGAGTCGTCTCGAGGAGCGGCTCGAACGCGTCCGGACCGCGGCACAGAAGCGCCGCGAGCGCCTCGACGCCTACACGCTCGAGCTGCAGCGTCACGGGCTGGAGTCGGTCGAGCGCGAGGTGCGCTGGCTGACGGGACTGATCGACGCGGAGCGGTCCGGCAGGCCGCCGGGCGACGAGCCGGAGGGCCCGACCAACACCACCATCCCGCCCCACCACGGCGGATAGGACGAGAGACGGGGTCGCGAGACCCCGAGGAGGAGGAACCCCATGGGTTCGGTACGCGTAGCGATCGTGGGCGTCGGCAACTGCGCCACGTCGCTCATCCAGGGCGTGGAGTACTACAAGGACGCGGACCCCGAGGGGGCCGTCCCCGGTCTCATGCACGTCCAGTTCGGTGACTACCACGTCAAGGACGTCGAGTTCGTCGCCGCCTTCGACGTCGATGCCAAGAAGGTCGGGTTCGATCTCGCCGAGGCCACGCAGGCCAGCGAGAACAACACGATCAAGATCTGCGACGTGCCGCCCCTGGGCGTGACCGTGCAGCGTGGCCCGACGCTCGACGGCCTCGGCAAGTACTACCTCGAGACCATCGACCAGTCCGACGCCGATCCCGTCGACGTCGTGCAGGTCCTCAAGGACACCGGCGCCGACGTCCTGGTGTCCTACCTGCCGGTGGGCTCGGAGCAGGCGGACAAGTTCTACGCGCAGTGCGCGATCGACGCGGGCGTGGCGTTCGTCAACGCGCTGCCCGTGTTCATCGCCTCCGACCCCGAGTGGGCCAAGAAGTTCGAGGACGCCGGCGTCCCGATCATCGGCGACGACATCAAGAGCCAGGTCGGCGCCACCATCACCCACCGCGTGATGGCCAAGCTGTTCGAGGACCGCGGGGTCACGCTGGACCGGACGTACCAGCTGAACGTCGGCGGCAACATGGACTTCAAGAACATGCTCGAGCGCGATCGCCTGGAGTCCAAGAAGGTCTCCAAGACCCAGGCCGTCACCTCGAACCTCACCGGCCCGCTGGCCGGCAAGGTCGACGACAAGAACGTCCACATCGGCCCGTCGGACTACGTCCAGTGGCTCGACGACCGCAAGTGGGCCTACGTCCGCCTCGAGGGTCGTGCGTTCGGCGACGTGCCCCTCAGCCTCGAGTACAAGCTCGAGGTCTGGGACTCGCCCAACTCCGCCGGCATCATCATCGACGCGATCCGTGCCGCCAAGATCGCCAAGGACCGTGGCATCGGTGGCGCGCTGATCTCGGCGTCGTCCTACCTGATGAAGTCGCCGCCGGTCCAGCGCCCCGATGACCTGGGACGCAAGATGCTCGAGGCCTTCATCGCCGGAGACGAAGAGCGCTAGCGAGCGCAGCGGTCGGCCGAGGTACGAGGCCGCCCGCGCAGGACACCACCTCCCACGAACGGCGCGGTCCCCCTGGTCGGGGCCGCGCCGTTCGGCGTCTCCCCCCGATGTCGGCGCTCACCGGCAGGTCAGGAGACCCGGTCACCCGAGGCCACGTACTCCCAGTGCCACGGCTCCGGCCGTGATCCCCCTGGCCGGGCCCACGACGGCAGGGCCCAGCCGTACGACGGCGCGTTCGCGTTCATCCAGCTCCACGCCCTCGTGCCCGCCGCACCGTCTCCGGCCGTGCAGAGGTCGAGGGCCAGCCCCAGGCCGTGGTTGCTGGTGCCAGGAGGCGCGACCATGCCGGGATTGCCCGCGTGCATCGTGGCCTGCTGCGCATAGCTGCGGTAGCCGTTGTTGACGCAGGGATAGCGGCCGAACGCCTTCGTGAAGTCCTCCTGGAGCCTCGCCCACGCCTCCGCGGCGTCCGCCCGAAGCTGGACGCCCGAGCCGGGCACCGCGCACAGCGCGGACGCCGGGAGGCGGCCGTTCGGTCCGGACGGCTGGGCACCGCCGGAGGCGCAGTCGGCGATGATCGTCAACCGCTCGGCCACGGCGCGCCCCGCGGCGCTCAGGTCACCGGTGACACGCAACCGGTCCTCCTCGTGCGACGACCGGCGCGCGTCCTCGGCCCGGACGGCGCTCAGGTGGGCCGCGGCCGCTGCGGCGTCTGCACGCTGCTGCTGCACGTGGTCGACCACGGGGATCGCGGCGGCGACGGCCGCGACCAGGACGAGGATCACCGCAACCGTCCGGTACGGCGGTCGTCGAGACCGCCTGGGTCGATCGGCACGGCGGCCGCCGGCAGGCGTCGTGGTGCGGCGTCGATCGGTGCGAGGTCGCTCGGTACGGCGCGAATCGGTACGGCGATCGCTCGGGGCGGTGCTCGATGCCGCAGTCGGCGACACGGGTGACGGCTCCGCCGCCGTGGGCGGAGCAGAGTGCCGTCCGCCCACCGGTGATCCCCTCGTCCCTCCCCGCGCACGTCACCCTAGCGACGCGACATCCCCGAAGGCCACGGATTGACACCTTTCTGCCTCGCCGCTTTCTGCCTCGCCGCGCGAGGTGCTTGCCCAGACGGCGAGGCAGCGAGAGGGTCGGTCGGATGACGAGACCGACGACCCGCTTCGTGACCTGGACCGGCGCCGAGGACGATCCCGCCCGCCTGGAGTCGGCGACCCTGTCGCTCGCCGACAGCCGGCTGACGGCACGGGGCACCTCTCGGGCCTCCTCGTACGCCGTGGCCTGGTCGCTCACCACGGGCGACGCCTGGGTGACGCGGCGCCTCGACCTGTCGGTCCACGGTGACGGGTGGTCGAGGACGCTCGCCCTCGTCCGCGACGATGCCGGATGGACCGGGACGGGGGCGGCGCACGGGTCCGGAGGCCCGCAGAGCCCACCTGGGCTGGCCGACCCCGACTCGGTCGCCGAGGCGCTCGACTGCGACATCGCGCTCTGCCCCGTGACGAACACGATGCCGGTCCTGCGCCACGGGCTCGTCTCGAACGGTCCGGGGCCGGAGATCCCCCACGTCATGGCATGGGTGGACGTGCCGTCGCTGACCGTGATCAGGAGCGATCAGATCTATCGCGCACTCACGCCGTACGACGCCGACGGGCACGCCGTCGTGCGCTACGCCAGCGCGAGCCGCGACTTCGTCGGCGACCTCACTGTGGACGTCGACGGCATCGTGGTCGACTACCCGGAGCTGGCGTACCGGGCAAGCGTGACGTCGGCCGTCCGTTAGGCGCCGTCGCGCCCCGCCCACCAGGCGAGCAGCGCCTCGCGGGCGTCGTCCTCGCTCAGCGGCCCGCGGTCGAGGCGCAGGTCGAGCAGGAAGCGGTACGCGTCGCCCACCACACGGCCCGGTCCCACGCCGAGGATCTCCATGATCTGGTTTCCGTCGAGGTCCGGGCGGATCTTGTCCAGCTCCTCGGCCTGGGCGAGCTGGTCGATCCGGTCCTCGAGGTCGCCATAGGTCCGCTGGAGCCGCTCGGCCTTGCGGCGGTTGCGGGTCGTCGAGTCGGCACGGGTCAGGATGTGGAGCCGCGCGAGCTGGTCGCCGGCGTCGCGGACGTAGCGACGGACGGCCGAGTCGGTCCACTCGCCGGTGCCGTAGCCGTGGAAGCGCAGGTGCAGCTCGACGAGCAGGGCGACGTCGTCCACGATCTCG
>NZ_JARBCJ010000204.1:0-5738 GCF_028803055.1 Mumia sp. | reverse complement strand
ACCAGGCCTGCGACGAGCCCGGCGACGACCAGCTCGACCACGGGGACGGCGAGGAAGACGACGTGGTCGGCCGTCTGGAGCTCGTCCTTCATGAAGTAGGCGAGCATCCAGGCCAAGGGCAGCGCGAAGAGGAGCACGACCCCGGAGGCGATCAACGGTCCGGCGACGCGCGTCGCGGGCGTCGTCGGGCCTGCTGAGCTGCGGGCGTCAGGCGTTCGGGAAGAGGGCGTGTTGGTCACACCGCGAGCCTCCCATGCGCTCCGGCGGCGCCCTGCCGGAGCCCTAGGGTGGGTGGGTGACCGACGCGACGCCCTTGCCCGAGCACATCGACGCCGACCGGGTCGTCCTGCCCGACGGCGTCCTCACCGACGGGTGGGTCGAGCATCGCGACGGCATCGTCACGGCGATCGGTCAGAACGAGGCTCCGGTCGCGGGGGCGTACCCGTGGATCTTCCCCGGCTTCGTCGACGGGCACTGCCACGGCGGGGGTGGGGCGTCCTTCGACGGCGGACTGGAGGCCGCGCGCACCGCCGCTCGAACCCACGCCGCGCACGGGACGACCACGATGCTCGCAAGCCTGGTGTCCGCCCGCGTCGACGTCCTGGCAGAGCAGGTCGGAGGACTCGCGCGCGCGATCCGTTCGGGGGAGCTGGGTCCCGTCCGCGGCATCCATCTCGAGGGCCCGTTCCTGTCGCCCGACCACCGGGGGGCGCACGACCCGGACGCGCTCACACCGCCGACCCACGAGGCCGTCGCGAGGCTGCTCGCCGCCGGGGACGGGCTGGTACGGATGGTGACGCTCGCACCCGAGCTCCACGGCGGGCTCGACACGATCGAGCACCTCGCCGCCGAGGGGGTCGTCGCCGCCGTCGGCCACACCGCGGCCGACTACGCGCTGGCGAGGGAGGCGTTCGCGCGCGGAGCCACCGTCCTCACCCACGCCTCCAACGCGATGATGCCGGTCCACCACCGCGCACCCGGTCCGGTCGTGGCGGCCCTCGAGACCCCCGGCGTCCGCCTCGAGGTCATCCTCGACGGCATCCACCTCCACGACGCGTGGGCGCGCCGGCTGCTCCTCGACGCCGGCGAGCGTGGAGTCCTCGTCACGGACGCGATGGCGGCGGCGGCCGCGCAGGACGGACGCTACGAGCTCGGCGGTCTGGCCGTGGACGTCGCCGACGGCACCGCTCGCCTCGCCGACTCCGGGGCGATCGCCGGCAGCACGCTGACGATGGACTCCGCCGTACGACGTGCGCTGGGGGTGCTGGGCCTCGATCCCGTCGCGGTGGCGTGCGCGGCCTCAGCCGCCCCGGCCACCGCACTCGGCCTCGACGGCGGCGCCATCACCGTCGGCGGCCCGGCGCACCTGGTCGCGCTCGACTCGACGTACGAGGTCGTCGGCGTGCTGCCCGGCGTCGGGTGATCGTCCGCTACCGAGGTCGGACGGCGTGTGCGGCGGGGTCAGGCGGCGGGACGGTCTCCGCGTCGCCAGCGTGTGCCTCGTCGGAGGGCCCGGGGGCGAGCGCGGCGGCGATCGCGGTCGTGATCGGGACCGCGAGCACCAGGCCGATCAGCCCGACCAGGGTGCGCGCGATCTCCGCGCCCACCTGCTCGGTGCCCGCGATGTCGAGCAGCGACCGGTCGTACGCGGTCACCAGGAGCAGCACCGTCATGGCCGTCCCGGCGTAGGCGAACACCAGCGTGTAGACGCTCGACGCGATGTGGTCGCGGCCGATACGCATCGCCGACATGAACGTCTGGCGTCGGCTCGCTCCGGGCTGTGCCGACCGCAGCTCCCACACCGCGCTCGCCTGGGTCACGGTCACGTCGTTGAGCACGCCGAGACCGGCGATGACCATCGACGCGGTCACCACCCCGGACAGGCTGATCTGCTCCGCGACGGCCATCAGGATCTGGTCGTCCTCGGAGGAGATGCCGGTGAGGTGCGTCCATCCGGTCGTGAGCGAGCCGAGGATCGCGGTGATGGCGAGCCCCGACAACGTGCCGAACAAGGCGGCGGTCGTCCGGATCGAGACTCCGTGCACGAGATACAGGACGACCAGCATGATCGCGCTCGACCCGACGACGGCCACGACCAGCGGGTTCTCGCCCGCGAGCAGGGCGGGCAGGACGAAGACGACGATGGCCCCGATGGTGCCGACCACTCCCGCGATCGCCAGCAGTCCACGCCAGCGGGCGACGGCGACGATGACGAGCGCGCACGCGAGTCCGAGCCACAGCAGCGGCATCCCGCGATCGAAGTCGAGGAACTCGTACGTGGGCTCGCTGGCGCCCTCAGGCTGGACCCGCACCAGGTCGACGGCGTCCCCGACGTCCACGCCGCTGCGGAAGACCGCCGGCTGGACCGTGACGCTCGCGGACTTGCCGTCGGACGTACGCAGCAGCAGCTCGCCGCAGTCGCCCTGGACAGCGGGGAGACCGTCGGGTCCGACCGCGCCGCCACCGCAGTCGACGGCGCGGACGTCGGTCACGGTGGCCGACACGATGCTGACGCCCTGCGTGCCGTAGGGGTTGGGCGCCTTCGCGACGTCGTCGGCGTCCGGCCACAGGATCCACACCGCGACCGCGAGTGCGACGCCGAGCAGCCCGACGACTACCGCGAGCACGGTCGCGAGGCCGCGCCGGCCCTGGTCGAGATCGTCGCTCGCTCCGAGATGGCTGTGCGTGTGACTCACGGGGCTAGCGTCCCACGCGAGGACCGGTCTCTCGGAGAGTGGCTCAGCGGTCCTCGGCGTCCTCGGCGATCGCGTCGATCTGCCGGGCGAGCGCGATGTCTCGTGCCGAGAGCCCCCCGGAGGAGTGCGTCGAGAGGGTGAAGGTGATGTCGCGCCACCGGATCATGATGTCGGGATGGTGGTCGACGATCTCAGCGGCCGCTGCCACGGCGTCGACGAGCGCGATGCCGTCGAGATAGCTGGGGGCACGGACCGAGCGGACGATGGTGTCGCCGTCGCGGACCCAGGCGGGCAGGCTCGCCAGCGCGGAGGTGATCTCGGCCTCGGACAACAGGGTGTCGGGGAGCTGGGACTGGTCCATGGTCCGACCGTACGCGCTAACCTCGCCGTTTGTGGATCCCCAGAGCCCCGAGCCCTCGCCCTCGACGCGTGTCGTCGTGGGGGTGGCACTGATCCGTGCCGGTCGTGTGCTCGCCGCACGACGGACCCGTCCGGCCGCTGCTGCGGGCGGGTGGGAGCTCCCCGGCGGGAAGGTCGAGCCGGGGGAGTCGGAGGCCGAGGCTGCCCGTCGCGAGGTCGCGGAGGAGCTCGGGTGCGACGCCACGGTCGGGCATCGGCTCGCGGGCGAGGTGCCGCTGAGCGGCGCCCTCGTGCTTCGCGCGTACGTCGGTGAGATCGTCTCCGGTGAGCCGGAGCCCACCGAGCACGACCTCCTGCGCTGGCTCGGGCCCGACGAGCTCGACTCCGTCGCGTGGCTGGACGCCGACCGCCCGTTTCTGCCGGAGCTCGAGGCGCTGCTGCGCCGTACGCCCTCGCCGACCGTGGCGGAGGCGCACTTCGACGAGGGCGAGGACGCCGAGCACGTCCTCGAGCAGCTGCACGCGCAGGGGTTCGCAGCCTCCGTGCACCGCGAGGGGTTCGCCGGCGAGGACGACAGCGAGGACCGGGCCTGGCTCGTCCGGGTCGAGGATCCCGCCGCCGCGCACCGACTCGAGGAGCTCGTCGACGAGGTCGACCTCGCGTGGATGGTGGTCACCGGTCCGGCTCCGGTCGTCCCACCCCCTGACGCGCCGCCGCTCCCGTCGGGACCGAGACGGCTCAAGCGAGGCTGACCCGCCGGGTCAGGCCCGGAGGGCGGTCCGGAGGAAGTCGACCTGCAGCTGGGCGAGGTTCTCGGCGACGACCTCCTGCGGCGTCATGTGCGTGACGCCGGTGAGCGGGAGCACGCTGTGAGGCTTGCCGGCCTCGAGCAGCGCCGAGGAGAGGCGCAGCGTGTGGGCGACGACCACGTTGTCGTCGACCATGCCGTGCACGATCATCAGCGGCGGGAGCACGTCGACCTTGTCGAGCCCGACCATCAGCGAGTGCGCGTCGTAGATCTCGGGCTGCTCGGCGGGGTCGCCGAGGTAGCGCTCGGTGTAGAAGGTGTCGTACAGACGCCACTCCGTGACCGGTGCTCCGGCGACCGCCGCGTGGAAGACGTCGGGCCGGCGCAGGACCGCGAGCGCCGCCAGGTAGCCGCCGTACGACCAGCCCATGATGCCGACACGCGACCGGTCGACGTCACCGCCATAGGTGTCGATGACCGTCTCGAGTGCCGTCACCTGGTCCTCCAGCGTGACACCGGCGACGTCGTCGCGGATGGCGCGGTCCCAGGCGCGTCCGCGGCCCGGGGTGCCGCGCCCGTCGGCGATCACGACGCAGAAGCCCTGGTCGGCCATCCACTGTGCCTGGAGGTAGGCCTTGGCCGAGTGCAGCACGCGCTGCGCATGGGGACCGGCGTACGGGTTCATGATGATCGGGAGCGCCGCGCGGCTGCCGACCACGTGCCCACGGGGGAAGAGCACCGCGGTGCGGATGCCGTGGTCGCCCGCCTCGAGGAAGCTCACCTCCGGGTGGAGGCCGGGGTCGAGCGGGTGGGACGTGATGGTGCCGACGGTCGAGCCGTGGCGCATCACCGTCACGGTCGGGACAGGCGACTCCATCCCCTCACGGACGCGGACGGCCGTGCCACCCCGCTCGTCACCGCTCCAGACGCCGGGCCCCTCGGCGAGCGGCACCGTCTCGCCGTCCCAGCCGACGGCGTGGAGGTGGATCTGCGTCGGGTCCTGCGAGGCCGTCACGATCGCGCCCTCGGCGCCGAGCGAGACGACCCTGCGGATCTGGAGGCCCTTCGGCGACACGGGCTTCCCGTCGACGAACAGCGTCTTGGTGTCGGCGTGGTCCTCGAGCGTCACGAGGCGACCACCCGGCGCGTAGGCAGGGACGCCCGGCATGAGGTCGACCCACACGTCGTCGCTCTGTGCCCGGACGAGCGTCGTCTCGCCGGAGTCGAGCTCGACGGCGAGCACACCGGCGTGCTTCTGGTCGCGCGACATGACCTGCACGAGCGGCTCGCCGTGCGACGTCCACGAGACGCGGGTGAGGTAGGGGAACGTCTCCCGGTCCCACACCACCTCGGTGCGGGTCCCGTCGAGGCGCACGTGCCACAGCGACACGAGGGCGTTGGCGGTGCCTGCGGCGGGATAACGGTGCTCGACCGGGGCTCGGGACGGGTCGGCGGGATCGGCGACGTACCAGGTCTCGACCGGCGACTCGTCGTAGCGCTCGACGAGCAGCGACTCGCCGTCAGGCGCCCACCAGTAGCCACGGAACCGGTCCATCTCCTCGGCCGCGACGAACTCGGCGAGCCCCCACACGACGTGCTCGCCGTCCGGCTCGACGACGGGGTAGTCCAGGGTGCCGTCGACCCCGATCACCCGGAGGGATCCGTCGGTGGCGTAGGCGATGCGCCGCCCGGTGGGATCGACACGGGGGTCGATCGCGGAGCCGGCGGTGGGGAGCGCGAGTGCACCGGCGGAGCGGGTGCGAGCGACCCAGACCTTGCCCGAGAGCGCGAACGTCGCGACCTCGCAGGCGTCGTCCATCGCGTACCCGACGATCCCGGCGGCCGACTCGCGGCTGCGCTCGCGGCGGGCCCGCTCCTCGGCCGACAGCTCCTCGCTGCCCGCGCCGAGCAGGGCGGTCGCGTCGACCAGGCAC
>NZ_JARBCJ010000203.1:0-5741 GCF_028803055.1 Mumia sp. | reverse complement strand
ACGGACTCCACCTCGTGGAGGTCGAGCCCGCGACCTCCAGCCTGATAGGCCAGGGTCGAGTCGACGTACCGGTCGGTGATGACGATGTCACCCCTCGCCAGCGCCGGGTTGACGACCTGCTCGAGGTGCTCGGCCTTGTCGGCGGCGTAGAGCAGCATCTCGGTCCGTGGGGAGAGCTCTCCGGTCGCCGGGTCGAGCAGGATCTCCCGTACGGTCTGGCCCACCGGGGTCGCTCCGGGCTCGCGGGTCAGCAGCACGCGGTAGCCGTCGGCCCGCAGCGCCTCGGCCAGCATCCACGCCTGCGTCGACTTGCCGGCGCCCTCGCCGCCCTCGAAGGCGATGAAGAGCCCGCTCGTGGAGTACGAGGGGGCGGTCGACGGGTCCTGCTTGAGCTCGGAGATGAGCGAGAGGCCGTGCCGGTCGTTCATCTGGCGGAAGGAGATCAGCCCGAACCCCGTCGCGAGGACCGCCGCCACCAGGATCGCGATCTGCGTGCCGGTGTAGGTGTAGTCGCCGAGGTCGCGCAGCGCGATCGTGTGGGTGCCGATCAGACCGGCGACCAGCGGGGCGATCGCGAGCACCGCCGACAGCACCAGACGGACGAGCGACTGGACGAAGGCGAACGTCCGGCCGCGCATCTCCTCGTCGACCTCGAGGCCGAGCAACGTATAGCCGGTGATCCAGGCGATGCCGGCGCAGAAGCCGACCAGCATGACCAGGATCGCCACGAGGGCCATGTTGTGGACGATGGCGACGACGAGCAGCCCGACTCCCGCACCGACCAGCGCGACACCGAACATGCGGCGCCGGCTGACCTGCGGCAGGACCTTGGGTCCACGCCACATGCCGAGGCCGAGACCGAGGAAGACCGCGCCGAACAGGGTGCCGTAGCCCGGGTCGCCGGCTCCGAGGTCTCCGACGAACACGCGACCCAGGCCGATCACCACGCCGCCGCAGCCGAACGCGCCCACGATGCCGAGCACCAGGCCGCGAACCAGCGGGGTGCGGAAGACGTAGGCCCAGCCGTCGGCGATCGTGCGCCAGACACCGACCTGCTGGTCGACGGCGGCGCCCTCGGGGATGTCGCGCGCGCCGAGGAAGACCAGGCCGCCGAGCGCGAACAGCACCGCGACGAGATAGAGCGCCGGGTCGACATCGGGGACCGAGATGGCGAACAGCCCGTCGACCGCCTTGGTGATGCCGGTGACGACGATGAACAGGACCGCCGCGGGCAGGGCGGAGCCGTACGTGGTCGCGAGGTTGAGGCGGTTGGCGTCCTCGAGGTGCTCACGCGGCACGAGGGTCGGGACCGTCGCGTCCTTGGTCGGCATCCAGACCGCGTTGACCGCCTCGATCAGCACGGTCGCGACGATCAACCACCACAGCGTGCCGACGAGCGGGATGCTCGCGAAGATGCCCGCCCGCAGGAAGAGGCCGGTCGTGAGCGTGATGCGGCGATCCATGCGGTCGGCGACGTAACCGCCGAAGGGACCGATCACCAGCGCTGGGGCCAGGCGGGCGAAGAGGACCGCGGCGATCGCGAAGTTCTTGCCGGCGTAACCCTCGCCGATCGAGTTGGCGAACGCCGTGATGGCCAGCAGCCCGATCCAGTCGGCGAGCGAGGCGAGCCCGAGGGCAGCCCAGAAGCGCCGGAAGACCGGAATCCGCATCACCAGGCGGATGCCGTTCGCGTCGTCGTCGGCTGCTGTGCCTGCCGGATCGTATGCCACCGACTCAGGGTATCCACCAGCACAGTCATTCCGGCTCCGGCGCAGCCCTGACCCGACCCCGAGGTGACCCGGCGTACAGCTCGGTGACGAGCAGGATGACGCAGACGAGGCCCACTCCGACCTCCGGGAGCGGGGCGAGGACGAGCAGCAGGACCGCGGTGATCGCCGCACCCCACCGCGCCGCCGTGCCCGCAGAACGGTCCTCCGGGCGGACCTTGACGACCCAGCACGCCGCGAGAAGAACGGCCACGGACCCGCAGAGCAGCGCGGCGCTCGGCCAGGACTCGACGACGTGCCCGTGCACCACCTCGTGCTGCCAGAAGTCCACGCGCGCGGCCAGCGCCGCCCCGATCGCGGCCGCCGATGCGAACACCGCGTAGTGGCCGAACCCCCACACGTACTCCGCCCCGGTGCCCCGCGCACGCTCCAGCGCCGCGGCCGAGTCACGAGCGAAGTAGATCCACCACACCGAGAACACGATCAGCACCCCACCCACGGAGACGTACGCCAGCCCGCGCTGGACATCATGGGCATCGACCGACTCCTGGATGGCGAGGGTGACCGACAGGATGGTCTCGCCCAGCACGATGATGAAGAACAGGCCGTACCGCTCGGCGATGTGGTGCGCGTGCCAGCTGGTCTGGTTCGGCCGCTCGGCCCACACCGGCACCACGAGCTCGCAGACGACGAACACCGCGAACTCCGGGATCGCGATGTCGCGCGGGCTGACGAGGTAGACGACCCAGAGCAGCTGTACGGCGGTGATCCCGGCCGCGAAGCGGAGGCAGCTGGCTCGGTGCTGCGGGTCGCCCGCCGCGGCGCGGAGCCACTGGACGACCAGGCCGACCCGCATGATGACGTAGCCGACGACGATGAGGCCGAGGTCGCCGTCGAACATCCGTGGGATGCCGGCGGCCAGGACCAGCGCTCCGACGATCTGCAGGATGGTGAGCAGCCGGTACGCGACGCCGTCGTCGTCGTACGCGGAGGCGAACCACGCGAAGTTGAGCCACGTCCACCAGATCGCGAAGAAGACCATCGCGAACCGGAGCAGCCCGTGGGCCAGGTCGCCGTCGGTCGTGGCGTGGTGCAGCTGCGTCGCCGCCTGAGCCACCGCGACCACGAAGCACAGGTCGGTGAGGAGCTCGAGCGGTGTGGCGGCCCGGTGCGGCTCGCCGGGGTCGCGGGCGCGGAGCCCGAGGACGCGACTCGAGATGGTCGGCACCCGCTACAGCGTAGGCACCACCGGCCGCTCCGGCGCGACGTTGTGGTTGCGCCGGAACAGGTTGCCGGGGTCGTAGACCCGCTTGACCGCGGCCAGACGGGCGTACGTCGCCGGCGGGTACGCGGCAGCGACGGACGCGGGGTCGTCCTGCGACAGGAACCCGACGTACGCGCCTGTGCCGTGCCGTGCGACGGCGTCCCAGTCGTCGCTCGGGCCGTCGAGCGACGGCGTGGGCGCTCCGGGAGGCGCCATCCGGGCGACCACGACCATCGCCTCCGCGGCGCGGTGCGCGAACGCCGTCGCCTCCGAGTACGTGTTCGACGCCCTGCGCGCCGGCGCGAGCGGGTTCCTCGTCAAGGACACCGAGCCTGCCGAGATCGTGCAGGCGCTGCGCGTGGTCGCCGACGGGGACGCGCTCCTGTCACCGGCGATCACCCGACGGCTGATCAGCGAGTTCGTCGCGCGTCCTCCGGAGGTCGTCTCCGTCTCGACGCTCGAGGCCCTGACCGCACGGGAGCGCGAGGTCGTCGCACTGGTCGGCTACGGCCTGAGCAACGACGAGATCGCCGAGCGGCTCGTCGTCAGCCCGACCACGGCCAAGACCCACGTGAGCCGGGCGATGACCAAGACCGGCGTCCGCGACCGCGCGCAGCTGGTGGTGTTCGCCTACGAGACCGGGCTCGTCCAGCCTCGCGAGCGCGAGTCCTGACCGGCGCGACCAGGCCCACAGTGAGCAGGAGACACGCGAACTGCGCTCACGCATCGAGGCCGAGCAGCGGGGAGCACGCGCCGAGCAGCACATGAGGGACCAGCTCCGCAGCCGCTATGGCGTGGACGTCAACAACACCCAAGCCGACCCTGCGGCCGTACGGGCGGCGGCCGTCGTTCGCCGAGTCAACGATCGGATCGCAACTGCGGCTAGCCAAGCAGGGGTGTGGGCGTTGCATCAGTGAGTTCGCGAGAAGTTCATGGGTCACGGCGCGTGCGGGCCGTCAGAATGGATCAATGGGCCCCCTTTCTCCGTCGCGACCTCGTTCCATCCCAACGCGGGCGGCCAGTTCGCATGCGCCTTCGCCGTCGGTGACCAACTGATCGCGGCTGGTGGATGAACACAACATCACGTGCCATCGCGGGCATCGCGGTCGTCGCAGCCCTGTGGGTAGGTGGGTGTGGTGCGGATGGCAGTGGGGGTTCGGACTCTGCAGGTCGGTCGGATTCTGCTGTCGCTAGTCCGACACCTCGGAACGAGACGACGTTCGCGCCTCTTCCCCCTGTCACCGCGGCAGGCTCCGGACCGGATGTTTCGTCCCCGCTCCAGGACAGGGCATCGAAGGCTGCGACGGTCGATGCCTCACGTTCCGGCCCGGCTCGAGCCGACGCCGAGCGATTCGCCCTGATCTTCTCTCAAGCCGTGGTCGATCTTCGAGATCCCGTAGACATCGAGGCGTTGCTCGACGAGGTGGGTGCTGATGACCTTCCTCCGTCCACGAGGTCAGGTCTGGTGGATGAGGTAGAGCAGGCGAGCGCCGGTCTCGACCGATTCTGGAAGACGGATGACCCGATGTGGATTCGCACACAGCTGGTCGGGGGCACGGAGGAACCCTCGTCAGTGATGGTCGAGATCGCAGGTTCCATCGTGGTGACTCAGTGGCCGGACTACACCGGTTGGTCGCTGCTGCGCATCGATGTTGTCCGTGCCGATGACCAGTGGGAGGTCTCTGGCTTTTCGGCGGGCGGCAGACGTGCGCGCCCGGACGACGCCGACCCTCAGCTCCGCGATCAGCTCGAGGGCAAGGGGTGGCGCCGAGTGATCTGACCGCGAGATCGTCGGGCAGCGGGTCGAGGAACGATGGCTCGCTGACGCCGCCGCCGTAGACCTTCACGTTCAATGCCGACCAGAGCCTCTTCGAGTCCTGACCGGCGCGACCAGACGATCAGCGCGGCCGGACCCGAGAGCGGCCGCGCCTGCATAGGATCGTCGCGTGGCGAACGTCGATGTGATCGTGGTCGGGGCCGGCGTGTCCGGTCTGGTGACGGCCGACCGCGTCCGCGCGGCCGGTCGCAGCGTCGTGGTGCTCGAGGCGAGGGACCGGGTCGGTGGCCGTACGCTCACCGAACCCGTGCCGGCCAGGGACGGCAGCGACTCGCTCGACGGTCTCGTCGTCGACTCCGGTGCCGGCTGGGTGGCTCCGGACCAGAAGCTCCTGCAGGCAGAGCTCGCACGGTTCGGCCTCGACACCACCCCCCAGGCTCGTCCGGGTGACGCTCTCGTCTCGTTGCGCGGACGCGCGCGCCGCGCCTCCGGGCACGACCGGGTGTTCGACGCGGTCACGACCGCCGACATCGCCCAGGCGATGCTGCGCTTCTCAGCCGCGGCTGACAAGGTCGACCTGTCCGCGCCGTGGCGCAGCGACAACGCCACCCGCTACGACGCGCAGACCTTCGAGAGCTGGATCCGCCGTACGTGCCTGACCAGCAAGGGACGCGACTACTTCCGCGTCGTCTGCGAGGGCGTGCTCGCGACCGAGCCGCAGAACGTGTCGCTGCTGCACGTCCTCTTCTATGCCAAGTCGGGCGGAGGTTTGCTGACGCTCCTCGCGACCGGCGGCGGCGCTCAGGACGCTCGGGTCGACGGCGGGATGCAGCAGGTGGCCGAGCGACTCGCCGACGGCCTCGGCCCGTGGGTCCGGCTGCACGAGCCGGTGAAGACGATCATGCACGATGCCGACGGGGTCTCCGTCCACAGCGAGTCCGGAGCGACGACCGCGCACCGCGTCGTCGTGACC
>NZ_JARBCJ010000202.1:0-5748 GCF_028803055.1 Mumia sp. | reverse complement strand
TGATCGGCCGGAGGAGGTCGTGCAGGAGGCGCGGCGCCTCGGCTGCGATCTGCACCCGAGGATTCTCGAGCGGAATGGCCGGACCCGCGACGCGGTCGCGATCCGCATCTCCGAGGAGACGGCGAGCACGCTCGCGGCCAGTCTGCGGGCGGCGGGCGCGGACGTGTCGCTGCGCTGGCGCGGCCGGCGCGGACCGCGCTTTTCCCCAAGCGGTTCGTGAGTGGCCCTGTCGCTCCTCCCACTGGAGGAAATGGATGGTCTGGGCGTCGAGGCCATCGGCCGATCGCGTGACTGAGACCGGGGCCTGCCCTCACCTCTAGGCTGAGCCGCATGGTGGATCCACGCGCCGGCTCGCCGGCAGAGCCGAAGGACCTGGTCGATCTCGACGCGCTCGCCACGGCGTACTACGACCGGACCCCCGACCCCGACGACCCGGCGCAGCAGGTGTCGTTCGGCACCAGCGGGCATCGCGGGTCGAGTCTCGACGGCGCCTTCAACGAGGCCCACATCCTGGCCACGACGCAGGCGATCGTCGAGCACCGCGCGCGCGCGGGCATCGCTGGCCCGATCCTGGTCGGCAGGGACACCCACGCCCTCTCGCACCCGGCGTGGCAGACCGCGCTCGAGGTGCTGATCGGCAACGACGTGGTCACCCTCGTCGACGCCGAGAACGGCTTCACCCCGACGCCGGCGGTGTCGCACGCGATCCTGCGGCTCAACGGTCTCGGAGCTCACGGGCAGGTCGACGGCATCGTCGTCACGCCGTCGCACAACCCGCCGCGCGACGGTGGCTTCAAGTACAACCCGCCCCACGGCGGCCCGGCCGGGTCCGACATCACCGGCTGGATCCAGGACCGTGCCAACGAGCTCCTCCGCGACGGGCTCCGCGGGGTGAGGCGCGCCAGCACCGACGAGACCCGCGACCGGGTCGAGACATACGACTTCCTGACCCACTACGTCAACGACCTCGGATCGATCGTCGACCTGGAGGCGATCGCCTCGGCCGGCGTACGGATCGGAGCCGACCCGCTCGGCGGTGCCTCGGTCGGCTACTGGGGGCGGATCGGCGAGGAGTACGGGCTCGATCTCGTGGTGGTCAACTCCACCGTGGACCCGCAGTGGGGGTTCATGACGCTCGACCACGACGGCAAGATCCGGATGGACTGCTCCTCGCCGCACGCGATGGCGTCACTGGTCGCGCAGCGCGAGCGCTTCGACGTGGCGACCGGCAACGACGCGGACGCCGACCGGCACGGCATCGTCACCCCCGACGCCGGCCTGATGAACCCCAACCACTACCTGGCGGTCGCCGTCGCCTACCTCACCGAGCACCGTGACTGGGACGCCGCGGCCGCGGTCGGCAAGACCGTGGTCTCCTCCCGCATGATCGACCGCGTCGTCGCGGACGCGGGACGGGCGCTGTACGAGGTGCCGGTCGGCTTCAAGTGGTTCGTCGACCCGCTGCTGGCGGGGTCAGCCGTCTTCGGTGGCGAGGAGAGCGCAGGCGCGTCGTTCCTGCGCAAGGACGGCTCGGTGTGGACGACGGACAAGGACGGCATCGTGCTCGCCCTGCTGGCCGCCGAGATCCAGGCCGTGACAGGGCGGAGCGCGAGCCAGCACTACGCCGGACTGACCGCGCGTCACGGTGACCCGGCCTACGCCCGGGTCGACTCTCCGGCGACCCGCGAGGAGAAGAAGCGTCTCGCTGCCCTCGATCCGGACGCGATCACCGCGTCTGAGGTCGCCGGAGACCCGATCACACGCGTGCTCTCCCACGCGCCCGGCAACGATGCGGCAATCGGCGGCATCAAGGTGGAGACCGAGCAGTCGTGGTTCGCGGCCCGACCCTCGGGCACGGAGGACGTCTACAAGATCTATGCAGAGTCCTTCCGGGGACCCGAGCACCTGGCCGAGGTCCAAGATGCAGCAAAAGCCGTGGTGAGCGAGGCTCTGACGTAGAGTGCGCAGCACGGTCGGCATCTGTCGCTGACCTGCGACGACGCTGGTCTGCGAGAACGCATCAGGGGGACGACGTGGGGCTCGGGCACGAGGGACGCGCGGTGTCGCCGAGGCGACTGCGCTGGCGCCGTACGGCGCCGCTGCTCGCCGCCGGCGCCTTGACGCTGACCGGCGTCTCCGCCGTCCACGCCGACGAGGTCCCGAGCGCGGAGGCCGTCGCGCAGGCCCAGCAGAACGTCGTCGCCAAGGGCGACCAGGTGGCGGCGATCCGGGCGCGCATCGCCGCGGCGACCAAGCGGGTCGACGACCTGGCGGTGCGAGCGGCCGAGGCGGCAGAGAAGGACAACGGCGCCCAGTACGCCCTCAGGAAGGCCGAGCACGCCGCCAAGGCCGCGCAGGCTGCCGCCAGGACCGCCGCCGCGGCCGCCGAGCAGGAGCGTCTCGCCGTCGAGCGGCAGGCCGTGGGTGGGATCGCCGCACGCGCGCCGTACAACCGGCTCCGCAGCTTCTTCTCCGACGACGGGCCGAGCTCGCTGCTGCACCAGCTCGCGGCGTACGACTCCGTCGGGGACGCGAGTCGTGCCGCGCTCGCGACGTACGAGTCCAAGCAGGCGGTCGCCATCGCGCTGAAGCGCCGCGCAGACCTCGCCGTCGCCGCGCGCGAGACCGCCGCCGACGCCGCGAGGGCGGCGAAGCAGGAGGCCCAGAAGGCCGTGGCCGCCGCCGCGGCGGCGCGGGCATCGCTCCAGCGCGACCGCGACCAGCTCATCCGCGAGCTCGCACACGCCGAAGGCATCTCCGTCACCGTGGCCAGCAAGCGCCAGCGGGCGCTGGAGAAGCTGGCCCAGGCCGCTCAGGAGCAGGCCAACCGTCCACCCGCTGCTGCCCCCTCGCTGCCGCCGACCGTCGACGAGCCACCCGCGGCCGTCCCGGCGCCCGCGCCAGGCCCGGCGCCCGCGCCGCAGCCAGGAGCCACGCCCCCCAAGCGGGCGAAGGGCGTGGAGGCCGCGGTCCAGTTCGCGCTCGCCCAGGTCGGTGAGCCCTACGTGTGGGCGGGCGCCGGCCCGAACGTCTGGGACTGCTCGGGTCTGACGATGCGAGCCTGGCAGGCCGCGGGCAAGAGCCTGCCGCACTTCAGCGGCGCCCAGTACGCGTCGTCGACGCCGATCGCGCTGTCCGACGCGCGCCGCGGCGACCTGCTCTTCTGGAGTCGCGGAGGCCCCGACTCCATCCACCACGTCGCGCTCTACCTCGGCGACGGCTGGATGGTCGAGGCGCCGCGACCGGGCAAGAGCGTGCAGGTCGTGTCGGTCTACTCCTGGACCGGGCCGGACCTCGCCGCCCGCATCCGCTGAGGTCGGGCGGCAGACACTCTCCCTCCGCACCGGTCGCGAGAACGACGAAGGCCGCCGACCCCGTCAGGGATCAGCGGCCTCCGTGCAGTCTCAGCGGACGATCAGTGCTCGCCGTCCTCGTCGTGGGCAGGCTGCTCGTGGACGCGCTTGAACGACGCCTCCACCTCCAGCTCCGCCTCGCGACGGCCGACCCACTCGGCGCCCTCGACGGACTTGCCGGGCTCGAGATCCTTGTAGACCTCGAAGAAGTGCTGGATCTCCAGCCGGTCGAACTCGGGGACGTGACGGATGTCCTGCAGGTGCTCCTGGCGGGGATCGCCGACGGGTACGCAGAGGACCTTGTCGTCGCCACCGGCCTCGTCGGTCATCCGGAACATGCCGATCGCGCGGCAGCGGATCAGGCAGCCGGGGAACGTCGGCGCGGAGAGCAGGACGAGTGCGTCGAGCGGGTCGGTGTCCTGGCCGAGGGTGTTCTCGATGAAGCCGTAGTCGGCCGGATACTGCGTGGAGGTGAACAGGGTGCGGTCCAGCCGGATCCGCCCGGTCTTGTGATCGACCTCGTACTTGTTGCGTACGCCCTTGGGGATCTCGACCGTGACGTCGAATTCCAGCACTGTTCCTCCATTGGTTCTCGGCGACCGGCTCGTGCGCGGGTGTCCGGGCCGGTCCGACCCGACACGCACGGCGTGTCTAGTGTCTCGTACGTGCGCAAGACGGCAGGACACCGGGTGATCGACTGTGACGTGGGCAACACCACGTGCCGGCCGTGACCGCACGTCTCACCGTGGTCGCGACGACCGACCTGCACGGGCAGGTGCGCGATTTCGACTACGGCACCGACGCCCCGTACGCCGACGTCTACGGCAACGGCATCGGACTCGCTCGGGTCGCCTCGGTCGTCGAGCGCATCCGCGCGGACGCCCCTGGCGCCCTGCTCGTGGACGCGGGCGACCTGCTCGAGGGGAGTGCGCTCGCGCACCACTACTCCGGCCGCCTCCGCGACGACGACCCGCCGCTCCACCCGATGGCCGCGGCGATGAACTACCTCCGCTACGACGCCGTGACGCTCGGCAACCACGAGCTCGACTACGGTGTCGCCGCGCTCACCAGGTTGCGCGAGCAGCTCGACGCGCCGCTCCTCGCCGGCAACGTCCGCGACGCCGCGACCGGGGTCCCCGCCTTCGAGGGAGGCCTGGTCCGGGACGTCCCGCTCGCGGGCGGCGCGGTGGTCCGCGTCGGGATCATCGGTCTCACGACTCCCCAGGTGACGACGTGGAACCGCGACGTCGCGGCGCAGCTCCGGTTCGACGACCTCGTGACCGCTGCCGGACCGTTGGTCGACGATGTGCGCGGGCGTGGTGCGGACGTCGTCGTCGCCGTCGTCCACTCCGGCATCGTCGAGCCGGCGACCCGCGAGAACGCCGCCGTCGCGCTGGCCCGCGAGGTCTCGGGGATCGACGTGATCGTGGCGGGGCACGCGCACGTCGAGGTCGCCGAACACCGCGAACGCGGGCCGGACGGCCGTACGGTGGTGCTGACCGAGCCGCTCTGCTGGGGGATGCGCGTCGCCGTCGTCGAGCTCGACCTCACCGTCCGAGGCGGCCGCTGGTGCGTCCTGGACTCGCGGGCACGCCTCGTCGACACCGCGCGATCCCCCGAGGACCCGGCCGTGGTCTCGCTGGTCGAGCCGCAGCACACCCACGTCCGGGCCCTGGGCGCGCAGATCGTCGGGCACGCGGTCACAGCCGTCGATGCCGAGCCGGCGCGCTATCGAGCCACCGACGCACTCGCGCTCGTCGCCCGCGCCCAGGCCGAGGGCGCCCGTCGCCGAGCAGATGCCGACGTGCCCCTCATCAGCCTCGTGAGCCCCACGAGCCGCCACGCATCCATCGCGGTCGGCCCGGTACGCCGCCGTCAGGTGGCGGCGCTCTGCACCTTCGACAGCGGCATCGTGGTGGTCGCCCTGGACGGACGGCGCCTGAGGGCGCACCTCGAGCACGCCGCCGCCTTCTTCCACGGCGTGACGACCGCCGGGGATCACGACCCCGACACGCTCACGAACGCGCCCACCCCTCGTACGCCGCTGGGGACGCCGGACTTCGACTACGACGTCGCCTACGGGATCGACGCACCGGTGACCTACGACATCGACCTCGCGCGGCCCGTCGGCCGGCGGATCACGGGGCTGTCGTACGACGGCGCGTCCCTCGCCGACGACCAGCCGCTGCACGTGGTGGTGAGCCGATACCGCGCCTCGGGTGCGGCGGCGTACCCCGACGTCGCCGAGGCGCCGGTCGTCCACGAGGTCTGCGACTCCCTGCGGACGCTGGTGGAGCGCTACCTCGCGGCGGGTGCGGCGTACGCCTCGACGCACGCGCACTGGCGGCTGGTGCACGCCGGGACGCCACTGACGGTCGCCCCCGCCGGATAGGCT
>NZ_JARBCJ010000201.1:0-5750 GCF_028803055.1 Mumia sp. | reverse complement strand
TGCGCTCGCCGCGGGCGGCCCCGACCACGGCCGCACCCCGAGCGAGGAGCAGCTGCACGATCAGCGCCCCCGCGCCTCCGGTCGCGGCGTTGACGATCACCCGGTCGCCCCGCTCGACACGCGTCACCTCGACGAGGCGCAGCGCCGTCACCCCGTCACGCGAGAGCGCGGCGGCATCCTCGTCGGCGACGTCGTCGGGGAGGGCGTACGCGGTCTCGACCGGAACGGCGACCCGCTCGGCGTACCCGCCCTGCGTCCCCGATCGCGCCACCACCCGCCGCCCGACCCAGGAGCCGTCGACGCCGGGTCCCACGCTGCGCACCGTGCCGGCGACCGCGCCGCCCGCGACGTACGGCAGAGACATCCCCCACTCCACGGCCCCGCCCTGACGGAGCATCGTGTCGAGGTAGATCACGTCGGCGACGGAGACGTCGACCAGGAGCTGGTCCGGCTCTGGTTCGGGATCGGGGAGCTCCTCGACCTCCAGCACGTCCGGTCCGCCGTACTCCCGCACCACCACTGCACGCATCGGGTCCTCCTCGTCGGTCGACTGGAATCCCGAGTGTTCATGCTCAAGTCGACATGAGGTCAAGAGCCAACCGCGCTGGCTTCGCCGCTAGAGCCAACCACGCTGCTTCGCAGCGACCCCGAGCTGGAGCCGCGTCTCCACCTCAGCCCGCTCCATCAGCCGACTCATGCGGCGCTGCACCGTCCGGGCCGAGAGGCTGAGCTGGTTCGCCACCTTGTGGTCGGTGAGGCCGGCGTTGAGGAGGCGGAGGATCCGTGCGTCGGTGTCGTCGAGCCCGGCGGCCCTCGCGTCACCGGACTGGCTCTCGAGCAGCGGCGAAGCGCCGGCCCACATCCCTTCGAACAAAGCGATCAGGCTGTCGAGAAGTCCGCTCCGGTGCACGATCAGCGCTCCGCCGGACAGGTCGTCCGGCGAGGCCATCACCGGCACCATCGCGATCTCGGAGTCGACCACCAGCAGCCGCGACGGGAGCGCAGACGCGAGCCGGACGTCCATGCCCTCGCCGTCGTGGAAGTCCGAGAGCGAGTTGGGACGGTCGAGGACCGCACGCTCGGCGAGGATCCGGAACCGTACGCCGCGCTCGACGGCGCGCCGCTCCTCGACGAAGCCGTACTCCGACGACGTCAGCTTCGTCGTACGCACCGACAGGCGGACTTCTCGCCGTGCGGCGCGGACGAGCTGCTTCACGCGCTGCAACCCCGCGTCCCGGCCCGGCACCAGGTCGACCAGGTCGGAGGCGGTGCGATCGTCGGCGGCCTTTCGATAGAGGTCGTTGAGGCGCTCGAGCTCGATCTCGGCACGGCGTAGCCACCGCTGGCGCTCGACGATCAACGAGCCGAGGGCGACCGTCGGCGGAGACGCGGTGAAGTGCTCCTCGCTGCCGTCCACGTGACGGCCGACCAGCCCGCGCTGCTCGAGGGAGGAGAGGTAGGCGCTCACGTCGGCGACCGGCATCCCCACCACGTCGCCGAGGTCGCCCGGTGTCGCGCTCGCGACCTCCACCAGCGTGCGATAGAGGTCGTACTCGTCGGGGCTCAGCCCTAGGACTTCCAGCACGCGACCTCCCTCACTGCGGTTCGATGCGTGATCGTCCCACGTGATCTTGCCGATATCCGGCGGATTTGTGGGAAAACTGGTGCCGGTTCACACGATCTCGACCTTGCGAGCCCGCGTTCGGAACGAGATCCGTGTCGTTTTCATGCCACGGCTTGATTATGCCATTCCCATGCCGGTGAATTCGTGGCAGATTTCTTCCTGTAGCACCCCGACTCCTCCGCGCGGCCCCCGTGACGCGGAGGGGACATGTTCGTGAGCGGACCCGAGACCGCTCACGGACAACGGCGGCCGGCGGATCTCCGCCGGCCGCTTTCTTTTCCCCTGCGAACCGGTGGAGACCTAGCATGACGGCGTGGTCACCACGCGCCAGGAGCAAATCCTCACCACCGCCGCCACCCTCTTCGCCGAGCGGGGCTTCCATGGCGTCTCCGTGCACGACATCGGCGCGGCCTGCGGGATCTCCGGCCCCGCCCTCTACCGCCACTTCGCCGGCAAGGACGCGGTCCTCTCCGAGATGCTCGTCGGGATCAGCCGGACGCTTCGCAGCGGCGGCCGCACCCGTGTCGCGGAGGCGAGCGACCCCAAGGACGCGCTCGACGCGCTGGTGGCCTTCCACATCGACTTCGCACTCACCAACCCTGCGCTGATCGTCGTGCAGGAGCGCGAGTGGACCAACCTCGACGACGCCAGCAGGGCAGAGGTGCGCGCGCTCCAGCTCGACTACGTCGACACCTGGGTCGAGGTGCTCCGGACGCTGCGCCCCGAGCTCGACCAGCGGACAGCGCGCGCCGCCGTGCAGGCGACGTTCGGCCTGCTCAACTCGACGCCGCACAGCGCCCGGATCTCGGCGGACGCGATGGCGGAGCTGCTGACCCAGATGGCCCGCCGCGCCCTCCTCGGCTGAGGCCGTACCCGACCCTCGCCCGGGCGCGGCACCACCCGTGGCACGATCGGCACCATGACCGACGCACCCCTGCTCCGCACCATCGCCGGCACCAGCCCCAGCCTCGATCCCACCTCGTACGTCGCGCCCACCGCGGTCCTGACCGGCAGCGTGACGCTCGGCCCGCAGGCCAGCGTCTGGTACGGCGCCGTGCTGCGGGGCGACAACGCGCCGATCACGATCGGCGAGCGCAGCAACGTCCAGGACGGGTGCGTCTTCCACGTCGACACGGACAAGCCTGTCACCCTCGGCGCCGGCGTCTCGGTCGGGCACCGCGCCGTGCTCCACGGCTGCACGGTGGAGGACGACTCGCTGATCGGGATGGGTGCCGTGGTGCTCAACGGGGCACGGATCGGGGCGGGCTCCATGGTCGCCGCCGGCGCCGTCGTCCTCCAGGACACCGACGTCCCGCCGGGGTCGCTCGTCGCCGGGGTCCCCGGCAAGGTGCGCCGCCCGCTGAGCGACGAGGAGCGCGAAGGCCTCAAGGTCAACGCCAGCAACTACCTCGCACTGACCGAGCTCCACCGCGACGCGGGCCCGTCCCCGTTGTGAAGGGTTGCGGTCGGTTTCTGCTGCTGAAACCGACCTGAAGTCTTCACAACGGGGACGGGGCGGAGCGACGCGCTACTGCAGGAGGCGACCGCTGGAGGAGAAGGCCGGCTGCAGCTTGCGCAGCTGGGTCTTGTTCACCTCCGCAGCGGGGCCGCCGTACACCGCGTTGTAGAGCAGGTTGAACGACGAGCGCGGGAGCGACCGGAAGGTGATCTCGCTGCCGTACGTCACGACCTTGCCCTTGCCGACGTCGAACGACACGACGTTCGCCGCGCCCTCGATGTAGTCCTCACCCTTGAGATATCCGCTCGCAAGGACGTCGGACTGCGGGTAGGTCGACACGACGTCGGCCTTCTTGCCCGTCGGCTTCCACGCCTGCGTGTTGTAGAGCCACACCGGCCACTTCTCCGGCATCCCCCACGCGACCATGTCGGACGTGTCGAACTCGTGGTTGAGGAGGCTGCCGCCGGTGGCGAAGACGTCCTGGTCGGTCGGCAGAGCCGGCTCGATCGGCAGGTCCAGCAGCTCCTTCGCCGTCGCGACCGAGCTGCCGATCGCGAGCAGCGTGCCGCCCTGGCGGACGAACTGCCGCAGCTTCTTCCAACCCGCCTCACCGACGCCGTACGCCCACGCGAACTCCTCGTCGTAGCGCTCCTGGTCGAGCCCGTCGACGATGCGCGCCTTGGAGATGCCCTGCGGCAGGACGATCGTGTCGTAGACGTCGATCAGCCGACCGGTCTGGAAGTCCTGGGCACCCACGACCTCGTAGTTGATCTTGTACTGGTCCATGAGCCACATGTCCCAGCCGCCCGGCATGTTGTTCGCCCCACGCAGCAGGCCGACCCGCGTGCGCGGCTTGAGCTGGATGCCCTTGACGTTCGGCGCGGTCGCGACCGCCGTCACCGGGACACCGACCTTCTTGGTCGACGTCGCGAGGACCGAGCGCGCCTGCGGCGTCGCCGGGACCACGTACGTGCCCGCCGGGTACGTCGTGCCGGCGGCGGCGAACTCCTTGCCGGCCCGGAAGGTCGTGATGTTCGCCTTCTGCAGCGCCGACACGACCTGGATCGTGCCGTACGACTCCGGTCGTACGAGGTACGCACCCGAGGCGCCCGGCGCTGCCGGCATCGTCACGGTCGGGACCTCGACGGACGTCACGCGCTCGAGCTGCGCGTCGACGGCACCCTTGACCTCGTCCACCGCGACGCCCAGCTGCAGCGGCAGGCTCGTCGTCGCCTCGGCGTACGGAAGGTCGTCGGTCGGGTAGGTGTCCTTGCCGAGCACCTGGTCGACCCAGTTGCCGCGCGGCTGCCTGGTCTTGATCACGTGCGACCCGGCGGCGTACTCCTTGCCGCCCGCAGTGAACGGGGCGGTCGCCCGATGGATCTCGACCTGCGTCCAGTCGAGGCGCTCGAGCATCTCGTACGTCGCGAACGGGTCGCGCTGCTCGGCATCGACGACGTAGGCCTCGACACCGGACTTCACGCCGTTCTCCATGTACTCCTGCGGGACGGCGAAGAGGTTGTCGTAGAGCAGCTTCTCGCCGTTCTGCGCGACGTACTCCATGCCCGCGTAGGTGGCGGTGCTGGCGTACTCGACGATGTCCTTGAGCGTCCAGGTGTCCTTCTCGTACGGCTCGATCAGCGCCTGCGTCGGCACCTGCGGGCCCAACGGCTTGCCGTCGTTCGACTTCTGCGGGTAGGCGAGGTCGGTGGCGGACGCGATCTCGGTGAGGTATGCGCCGGTCCCGGTGAACGGGAAGAACCCGACGGGCTGCTCCAGGGTCCAGAAGATGTGGTAGTCGAGCGACCCGACACCGGACTTGCCCTCGGCGGCGAGCTGGCGAGCCGCGTGCTGCCCGACGACCGCGCTCGAGGCGTTCATGTTGGGCGGCACGTTGGCGCTCGTCACGCCCCCGTACGGCGGGACGAAGATGCGCTCCCCACCGTTGCCCTGCTGGTGCATGATGTGCGTCATCACCGGGCGGTACTTCTTCTCCAGCTCGAGCCGGTACTGCGCCTCGACCTGGGTGAACATCGTCCAGTCACGGTTGTCGTCGTGCCCGGTGTACTTGTGGTAAAGATCCGGGTACGTCCGCGCGAGGTCGGTGCCTGCGGTCCGGTTGAAGTGGTCGACCACCAGGTGCTGGCCGTCAGGGTTCTGCGACGGGACCAGCATGATCACCGAGTTGTTGAGCACCTCCTCGGTGAAGTCGGAGTCCTCGGTCGCGAGCCGGTGCACGATGTCGTTGATCGCCTGGCCGTTGCCGACCTCGGTCGAGTGGATCGTCGCCTCGAGGTGATAGATCGGGACGCTCTCCCGGGCCAGCGCCTTGGCCTCGGCCTCCGAGGTGGAGCGCGGGTCGGAGAGCTTCTGGCTGGCCGCGACGATCTCGTCGAGCCGCTCGAGGTTCTTGGGTGCGCTGATGAAGACGGTGGCGTACTCGTTGCCCATCGTCGTCTCGCCGACCGTCTCGTAGTCGACCCGGTCGGACTGCTTGGCGATGGTCTTCATGTAGTCGAGGACGTCGGGGTACGCCGCGAGCTTCCCCTCCGTCCCCATCTCGAACCCGAAGAACTCCTCGGGCGTCTCGATGCCGTCCGCGGCGGCCGGCAGGGTGATCCGGTACGGCGCCTCCGCGGTGGCGGAGGACGCGACCAGGCTGGTTCC
>NZ_JARBCJ010000200.1:0-5752 GCF_028803055.1 Mumia sp. | reverse complement strand
GAACGCGCCCGGGTCGCCACCGGGTGGTGGACCGAGATCGGCTTCGACGGCCGCAAGGAGGTGCTCGGCCGCTGGAACGGCGTCATCACGCGCCGCATCCACCAGCTCGCCGACGTCGTCCACGCCGAGACGGGCAAGCCGCATGGTGACGCCGTGCTCGAGATCGGCCTCGCCATCGACCACATCGCCTGGGCCGCCGGCCACGCCAAGAAGGTCCTCGGGCGCCGCACCGTCTCGCCCGGTCTCCTCATGGTCAACCAGAAGGCGACCATCGAATACAAGCCGCGTGGCGTCGTCGGCGTCATCGGCCCGTGGAACTACCCGGTCTTCACGCCGATGGGCTCGATCGCGTACGCGCTGGCCGCCGGCAACACGGTCGTGTTCAAGCCGTCGGAGTACACCCCCGGAGTCGGCACCTGGCTCGTCGACGCGTTCGCCGAGGTGGTCTCGGACTACCCGGTGCTCCAGGTCGTGACGGGGCTCGGCGAGACCGGCGCGGCGCTCGCGTCGGCGAAGGTCGACAAGGTCGCGTTCACCGGCTCACCGCGCACCGGACGCAAGGTGATGGAGGCAGCCGCTAAGAACCTCACTCCTGTCGTCATCGAGGGCGGCGGCAAGGACGCGCTCATCGTCGACGAGGACGCCGACATCGCGGCGGCAGCCGACGCGGCGCTCTGGGGCGGGATGTCCAACGCGGGCCAGACGTGCATCGGCACCGAGCGGGTCTACGTCCACGAGAAGGTCTTCGACGCCTTCGTCTCCGAGATCACGGCCCAGGCCGCCAAGGTACGGGCCGGCTCGGACGCCGACGCCGAGTACGGGCCGATCACGATGCCGAGCCAGGTCCCGATCATCAAGCGGCACGTCGAGGATGCGGTCGCGCGTGGAGGCCGTGCCGTTGTCGGAGGGCCGGACGCCGTGGGCGAGCGGTTCGTCCAGCCCACGATCCTCGTCGACGTCCCCGAGGACGCCGACGCGGTGACCGAGGAGACGTTCGGCCCGACGCTCGTCGTCAACCCGGTGCCGTCGATGGACGAGGCCGTACGCCGCGCCAACGCGACGTCGTACGGCCTGGGCGGAGCCGTCTTCGGCAAGAAGCGTGCGGCCGAGATCGCCCACAAGATCCGTGCCGGGATGACCTCGGTCAACTCCGTCACCTCGTTCGCCGGCGTGCCGTCGCTGCCGTTCGGCGGTGTGGGGGAGTCGGGCTTCGGTCGGATCCACGGCGAGGACGGGCTCAAGGAGTTCGCCTACTCGCACGCGGTCACCGTGCCGCGGTTCAAGCCGGCGATGGTGCTCACCACCTTCGGCCGGACCCCGGGTCAGGAGAAGTCGTTCGTCTCGCTGCTCACCGCCCTGCACGGAGGCAAGGCGCTGCGGGTCACCAAGAAGTAGAGCGCGCCGGGCTCAGCCTGCGTCGAGCTGCTGAGCCTGGATCGCGGTGATGGCCACGGTGTTGACGATGTCCTCGACGGTGCAGCCGCGGGAGAGGTCGTTGACCGGTTTCCGCAGTCCCTGCAGCACGGGGCCGATCGCGACCGCGCCCGCCGAGCGCTGCACCGCCTTGTACGTGTTGTTGCCCGTGTTGAGGTCAGGGAACACGAAGACGGTCGCGCGTCCCGCCACGTCGGACTCGGGGAGCTTGGTCCGCGCCACCGCGAGGTCGATCGCGGCGTCGTACTGGATAGGCCCCTCGATGAGCAGCTCGGGGGCGCGCTCCTGAGCGAGCCCGGTCGCGTTGAGGACCTTCTCGACGTCGGCCCCGCTGCCGGAGGCGCCCGTGGAGTACGACAGCATCGCGACCCGCGGCTCGATGCCGAACGCCGCCGCCGTGCGCGCCGACGAGATCGCGATGTCCGCCAGCTGGACCGCGTCGGGGTCGACGACGACGGCGCAGTCGCCGTAGACGAGGACCTGGTTCTCGAGGCACATGAAAAACACCGAGGAGACCGTCGAGACGCCCGGGACCGTCTTGACGACCTCGAGGGCCGGCCGGATCGTGTGAGCGGTGGTGTGCGCCGCACCCGACACCATGCCGTCGGCGTGGCCGAGCTCGACCATCATCGTGCCGAAGTACGACACGTCGGTGACCGTCGCCCGGGCGTCGTCGAGGTCGACACCACGGTGCTTGCGGCGCCGGTAGTACTCCTGGGCGAAGTGCTCCAGGTCCTCGGAGGCGCTCGGGTCCACGATCGCGGCGGCCGAGAGGTCCACACCGAGGCTCGCGGCTCGCGCGGTCAGCGCGATCGGGTCACCGAGCAGCGTGAGGTCGGCGACGCCGCGGCGCAGCAGGATGTCGGCAGCCCGCAGGATGCGCTCGTCGTCGCCCTCGGGCAGCACGATGTGCTTCCGGTCGGCGGTCGCGCGGTCCAGGATCTCGTGCTCGAACATCAGCGGCGTGACAGCGGTCGTCCGCGACACCTCGAGCCGGTCGAGGAGCGCGTCTCCGTCGACGTGCTCGGCGAAGAGCGCGAGTGCGGTCGTGATCTTGCGAGGTGACTCCCGGGTCAGCCGGCCGCGTCGCCCCGTCAACGCCTGCGAGGTCGCGTGGGTGCCGAGGTCCGTGGCGATGATCGGCATGGTCGACCCGACCCCACGCAGCAACCTGTCGACCTGCTCGGGCAGCGCGATGCCGCCGTTGAGCACGATGCCCGCGATCTGGGGGAACTCGGTCGACGCGTGCGCCGTGAGCACGCCCAGCACGATCTCGGGACGGTCGCCGGGGGCGATGACGACGGCACTCTCGAAGAGCCGGTCGAGCACGTTCGGCAGCGTCATTGCAGCGACGACGAAGCCACTGGCCTCGCGTCCGAGCAGACGCTCGTCGCCGCGTACGAGGGTGCCGTCGCAGGCGGCCATGAGGTCGGCGACGGTCGGGGACGACAGGACGGGCTCGTCCGGCACGGCATAGACGAGGACGTCACGGTCGACCAGCGTCGCGAGGTCGGACAGGACCGCGGGGTCGGTCACCCGGTTGACGATCACGGCGAACAGCTCGGCGTGGTTCGCCTCCAGCTCGGCGACGGCGACGTCGGCGACGCTGCTGACGTCCGCACGGGTACGGTCGGCGCCGTTGAGCACGAGCAGGACCGGTGAGGCGAGGTTGGCGGCGACGCGTGCGTTGTAGACGAACTCCGTCGGGGCGGCGACGTCGGTGTAGTCGGTGCCCAGCACCACGACGGCGTCGCAGGACGCCGCGACCGCGGCGTGCCGGTCGATGATCCGCTCCATCGCGGCGACCGGATCGTTGTGCACCTCCTCGTACGTCACGCCGACGGCGTCCTCGTAGGAGGTGACGACCGCGCCGTGCGACTCGAGCAGGTCGAGCACGTAGTCGCGTCCGCCGGTCGCCGCGACGTCGCCGCGGACGATCGGACGGAACACGCCGACCCTCTGGACGCGTCGCGACAGCTGCTCGACGACCCCGAGCGCGACAGTCGACTTGCCGGTGAACCCCTCGACGGAGGCGATGTAGACGCTGTTTCCCACCTGCCCGAGCCTAGGCCGGGCGTGCCCCGGCTGCCCGCCCGGGATGGTCAGAGGGTCAGCAGCATCGTGATGTCGTCGCGGTCGTCGTCGACCCCGACGCGGATCGCGTCAGGCACCCGGCCGACCTCCTTGTAGCCACAGCGTGCGTAGAAGTCCTCGAGGCCGAGCCCGCCTCGGCAGGCCAGCCGGATCGCCTCGATCCCGGGCATGCTGCGCGCGACGCCGGCGAGCGAGAGCATCAGCGCGAAGCCGGCCCCGTGCCCCTGCGACTCCGGATGGACCATCACAGTCTTGGCCCACACCCAGTGCTGCATGAGGCGGTGGGTGTTGCGCTCGAGGAATCCGGCGGCTCGCACCTCGTCGCCGTCGAGCCCGACCACGAGGCGCGTCCGTCCTCGCCCGACCGACGCGAGGACGGTGTCGAGGCTCGGCTCGACGTCGTCCTCGGTCACCGGGGGGACGAATCCGACCGCTCCACCGGCGTTGGAGGAGTCGGTCCAGGTGCGCAGGAGTCCGGCGCGCAGGGACGGGGTGATGTCGGGGTCGGCGAGGAAGAAGAGAGCCACGGAGGAACGGTACGGAGCAGGGTGCCCGTCTCAGGCATCTGCCTCGGTGAGCGGGCCGACGTCGGTGACCTGCACCACGGCCTCGCCCGCCTCGTCCGACGCGTCGAGGTGCACGGTCGCGAAGATCGCCCAGTCGCGGTCGCCCTCGGGGTCCTCGAGGATCTGACGGACGTGCCAGACCCGGGTCTCCGCGCCCTCGGGGTCGGTGTCGACCACGAGCATCGCGGGACCACGGGCGTCCGGACCGGTGCCGAGCGTGTCGTACTCGGCGAAGTAGTCGTCGATCGCCTCGTGCCACAGGTCGGCGGTCCAGCCGGCCGCGGCGTCCAGCGCCCCGAGGTCGTTCCAGCGTCGCAGCGCCATGAGCTCGACTCGGCGGAACAGCGCGTTGCGGACGAGCACCCGGAACGCCCGGTCGTTGGACGTCACCGGCGGCGGCGGAGCGTCCGGGTCGTGGGCGATCGTCACGTCGACCGAGCCGCCCCCACCGGCGGCGAGAGCCGCCCACTCGTCGAGCAGGCTGGAGTCGGTCTGGCGGACGACCTCGCCGAGCCAGTCGGTGATGTCGCGGAGCACGTCGTCGCGGTACGTCTCCGGGACGGTGTGCACGAGCGTGCGGTACGCGTCGGCGAGATAGCGCAGGACCAGCCCTTCCGAGCGTGCGAGCTGGTAGCGGGAGACGTACTCGCTGAACGTCATCGAGGTCTCCCACATCTCGCGGACGACCGACTTCGGGCGCAGCTCGTGGTCGGCGACCCACGGATGACCCTTGCGATAGGTCTCGTAGGCGGCCTCGAGCTCCTCGCGCAGCGGCTGGGGGTGCTCGACCTCCTCGAGCAGCTCCATCCGCTCCTCGTACTCGATGCCCTCGGCCTTCATCCCCGCCACGGCCTCGCCGCGGGCGGCCTTGCGCTGGGCGTTGATGATCGGGCGCGGGTCGTCGAGGATCGCCTCCACGACGGACACCACGTCGAGCGCATAGGTGTCGGAGTCGGGGTCGAGGATCTCCAGCGCGGCCACCCCGAACGGAGCGAGCGGCTGGTTGAGCGCGAAGTTCTCCTGGAGGTCGACGGTCAGCCGGACCGTACGGCCGTCGGCGTCGGGCTCGGCGAGCCGCTCGACGACCCCGCCGGCGACGAGGGCGCGATAGATCCCGATCGCGTCGTTGATCATGCGACGCTGCTCGGCCCGGTCGGAGTGGTTGTCCTCGAGCAGGGCACGCATCGAGGCGAACGCGTCGCCGGGGCGTGCGACCACGTTGAGCACCATGGCGTGGCTGACCTTCATCCGCGAGGCGAGCGGCTCGGGCTCGCCCGTGGTCAGCTTGTCGAAGGTCCGCTCCGACCAGTTGACGAAGCCCTCCGGAGGCTTCTTGCGCTGGATCCGGCGCAGCTTCTTGGCGTCGTCACCGGCCTTGCGGACCATCTTGGCGTTCTCGACCTCGTGCTCGGGCGCCTGCACGACGACGCGGCCGAGCGTGTCGTAGCCGGCGCGGCCCGCACGCCCCGCGATCTGCTGGAACTCGCGCACCTGGAGGTGACGCTGGCGGACACCGTCGTACTTCGACAGGCCCGAGAACAGGACGGTCCTGATCGGGACGTTGATGCCGACGCCGAGGGTGTCGGTGCCGCACACGACCTTGAGCAGACCCTTCTGGGTGAGTCGCTCGACCAGCCGTCGATAGCGGGGCAGCATCC